>JAQBYJ010000006.1 GCA_027622555.1 Verrucomicrobiota bacterium | reverse complement strand
TATTTTTATCATTCATACACTGTGGCATATAACAGGAGTGTAGTCTATCCTAAAGATTGATCAGTAAGTTTCCTCAGTTAACCTATAAGTGCAAGTCACTGTTGGCGAAAGGTGAAAACATTAAACTTAACATGCTCTATGTATTCTTAGAATAGATCTCTTCCATCCTTACCGATTTCTGAATGAAACTGAAAATGTGAGCAGAAGTAAAATGGCCTATATCGAATCGGATTGCAGATGTAACTCGAGCCTTTTACGGTAAACTCCAACCGTTTAGTAAAATCTTTCCGTTTCAAAATCGACCTGTCATTAATTACCATCCTGATTGAATGAGATGAATAAAAGAACCGACCATCCCGATTGCCCCATTGAGCTTAGCGAGGAACAGTTAGCCAATTATTGGAAAAATGGCTACCTCGCCTTTGAAAATGCCCTGAGCCTTGAGGAGGTGAAGGAAGCTTGTCAGGGATTGAGCGATATCGTCCGCTCCTATGCATTTAATGATGAGGTTGCCGAGTATCGGCCAGGGACTTCAGGAAAAACCAATTATTCGGGGGCTACTTTTAAGTCCAGAACAAGTCCGTGCTTTGTTCTGTTGGAGCCGGGCTATGAGCCGAAACCGGACAACATGGATGAATTGGAGTTGAAGGTAAGAAAGTTGGCTAGTTATCAGGATGAAGCCGCTATTTTTAAAAAGATCTACACCTCTCATTCTAAAATAATGGGAATAGTCAAAAGCATCGTGGGGCAGGCGGTTGAGTTGTATCAAGCGATGGCTTTGGTGAAAGCACCAGGAGGTGGGGCAGACCTTGGCATCAGGACAACGCTTATTTCTCAGTAGAAAACCTGGATCAGGTTCTCGGCATCTGGATCGCTTTAGATGACGCCACGGTGAGTAACGGTTGTATGCACCTGCTGGTTGGAGGTCATCGCATGGGTCCTCTGCGTCATCATCACACTTTTGATTGTGAAATCGTCCCCGGGCGAATCGATCCTGGTTCAGCTATCCCCATCGAATTAAAGGCTGGAGGGATGCTCGCTTTCCATAGCAATTTGCCCCACCAAACACCTGCTAATACTTCGCCCGGCCGTCGACGTGCGTTGCAGTATCATTATCGGAGCACCAGCAATGCGATTATTTCCAAGGAAGCCTATTTTGAGGTGTTCAAAGAATCGGATGGAACGCCGGCTTCGTGTATGGCCGCTGTGCCCGAGAATTTCTGAATCGTAACCGGGTTCATGAATGTGTCGGTCATACTTTTCTTCGGCATCCTGCTGCTCTCTATTTCTGAAATCTTTGACTCCATCCCATCTCAATGGCTTTCGAAATTAGTCAGGTCATGGATCATACACTATTAATTTAGGGTAAAACTTAACGGAAGCCTGATCCGCGTTTTTACGGCTCTTCCATCTATGAATCCTGGTTGGAATTTCCATTGTTTCACAGCTTGTATGGCTGTTTGTGAAAACCTGGAGTCGCTCGACTTTTCAACACTGATCCTTGTTGGGATTCCTGATTCATCAATAATGAAAACCAGGGAAACCGCTCCTTGAATCCTGTCTCTCTTAAGGTCCGCTGGATATACGGGTGCCACTCTTTCAATCGGTACTGGAGCCTTATCCAGGGCGGAAATTTCAAATATCTCAATCTCAACATTCGGAGCTTTTAGGACCAGAGGAATTCTAAGTCTGTAAGCCGTAGTTAGATCGCTATCGTTTGGTAGTTTCACCGCCCAACGTCGAATACTTTCCCTAATAAATAACCGCAGATCCCATGGAATGGGCTCCAAAAATTTAGGGAAACGAACTTTTCCAATCGGATCAATAACCACCTCAATGTTTACCTTTAGGTCGCCATATTTTTCCCTTAATGTCGGTGGGTAAACGACGGAGAATGACTCCAAACTCAGGAGTTGATTAAACGACTCATCCGCCTTCTTGAAATTCCAATTCGGCTTTGCGTCCGGTTCAGCACCTGCGTTCAAAAGAACTTCTTTCGAATGAATCGCATCGTAATAATCCGCAACCCAAATGCCGGGGACGTCTCCTCTAAAACTAAAATCCGCCGTTAAGCATTGTTCGAGAGATATCGACACTACTTCCGGAATATCAAAAGCCAAGGCATAGTCCATTAACTGCATTGCCAGCGTATTGTCCAATTCACACTCGGCTCCATATTGAATGAGCGTTTGAATGCTTTCTCGTTCATCTTGTACCACCGCCATCCAAACTGCGGCTGGTCGTTTTTCTGGGCGGATGTTCGGGTCTGCACCGAGTCTCAAGAGTTCGTGCACAGAATCGATTTGTTTGGAAAGTACTGCGACATAGAGCGGTGAATTCCCATTCGTATCGACAGCATTTATATCATGTCCCGCTTCAACCAGTAGTTGAATAATTTCTGCAATTCCTGATTGTGCTGCCTGGTGTAAAATGGTGGTTCCAGAGGGGTTCAATGGTTTGTGAATGTCTGCACTCTGTTCGATCAACAAACGAACAAGGTCCGTATTACCCGAAAGAACGGCCGCCTTTAGGGGCGAATTTCCATTGGTTTCTTTGTTAACATCAAATCCTTTATTGAGCAGAGATTTGATGATTTCAAAATTTCCCAGCACACAGTTATCATAAAAGACTTTGTTACCTTTGTAAGTGTCGGAAGAAATCTTTTTGGCTTCCAGTTGGATATTGTATTTCTCAGCTTTGCTATTCAATAACTTGAAAATATCCAACGCCAGTGATAAAATAGCAGTTCCAAGTATGGATTCGCCGTCCTTCTCCGTGTACGTTAGATATTTTTGTTTTCAGTTAGGAAATCCACAATGTCGTACCGTCGGAATTGGATTGCTTGAGAAAACGGAAGAAACCTGCTTCTACCTTCATCAAGTGGATCAAACCCGTACTCCATTAGCAATTTTACCGCTTCAAGCCTGTTCCCATAAATGGCATGGGAAATTACCGGGTACCTTCCATCTTCCTTGATTTTGTCAGCTTTGATTTCTTTCAAATACCTCAATACCTCAACATTTCCATAGAGCGAGGCTCCATGCAGGAGAGTGAGCTTTTCGTGAATTAAAATTTTGGATAGGAATTTGGGGGAAGTGCCCAGTGCTTCGAAATCTTGAGGCGACCCTCGGCAAGCTAACCGATATAAGTATCCGGGATTGTCTTTTGAAAAATGCTGTTCCGGGTTTCTCAGTTCCAGAGAATCTCCATCCATCACCCAAATAAATGGAAATCCGTCTAAATTATTTTCTGAGATAAGAAATTTTGAATAAGCGTCTTCCATCATTCCGCCGTGAATTGGGATATGGGTTCTGACGATATCCGCGGAAGTAACCGCGCCGTTATAATACCAACCGATCCCCACAACTGAATTTGAGAAATCTTCTTCTTCCCATTTAACCGCGGAAAAATCTTCTGCGTCTGATCCAGCAACGGGAATATGATCGCTATCAAATGCCAGCGTATATGAGTCACTCGAATTTCGGTCGGTATAACCCTTATGTTTTTTAATCAAGATGTACGAACGAGGGTAATATACATTATCCCAGAACGATTCATCTCCAATCTGTAGTCCCCAAGTCCCTTCCAGTGGAAGATACTTTTTCTCCCCATTTTCTTCAGTGAACGGGCGGTTAAGATCGAACCCATCTACGGCGTAAGATTCTCCGTCCTTATGATAGGTCAGTTCCACTACCGCGAATATAGGCGAACTCAAGGTGAGGAAGAAGAGAAGAATGCAAAGGGTATTTTTCATGAGGGTAAGTGATGTTTAAATTGATTACTGAATAAAAAATTGTAAGTTGGTTTGAAGCATTGGCAATCCAAGTTTTTAACCAATGGAAGCAATGACGGATTCTGAATTGACGTGAATGCTGCCTGTTCGCAAGTTTCGAGTCTCAAAATTATGAGTGATCCAGCACAAGTACTACGTGATTTCACACCGTCGAAAGAATTCTTTGTCGGTATCGATTCTGATGGCTGCATTTTTGACAGCATGGAAATAAAGCATCAGGAGTGTTTTGCTCCGATGTTCATCAAGCACTGGAGCTTGCAGGCGGGCAGCAAGTTTGCCCGGGAAGCCTGGACCTTTGTTAACCTCTATTCGAAGTCGCGGGGTGCGAACCGCTTTCCCGCTTTGGTTCGGGCGATTGAACTTCTGGGGGCCAGACCGCAAGTGAAGGCTCGTGGGATTAAGATGCCTGATTTGACTGCTTTGAATGAATGGATCAGTCGCGAATCCAAATTGGGCAACGCTACCCTCAATGCTGAAGTCGCCGGAGGCAACGAAGGTCTGGCTCCTGTAAAGGTGTGGTCCGATGCCATCAATGCCCAGGTAGCCGATATCGTGCACGGTGTGCCACCCTTTCCGCTGGTTCGTGAAACCTTAGCCAAGATTAACGAGAAGGCCGATGCCATGTGTATCAGTCAAACCCCTTGCGATGCTCTGGAAAGAGAGTGGGGGGAGCACGGGATTGATGGATTTGTTGCGATGATCGCAGGTCAGGAATTGGGCACAAAAACCCAGCACCTGGAAATGGCTGCCAAAGACAAATACCCATCCGAAAAGATTCTCATGATCGGTGACGCACCGGGGGACCAAAAGGCCGCCAAAGCGAACGGCGCGTTGTTCTACCCAATAAATCCTGGAGCAGAAGAAGCATCCTGGGAACGTCTGTATAACGAGGGGCTCGATAAATTCTTTGCCGGTGAATATGCTGGAGCATACGAAGACATGCTCAATGACGAGTTCCAGGCCTGCCTGCCCGAGAATCCGAGCTGGTAGTCATTTCATCTATGCCGGTGTTGGGCGCTTTGGCCCCGTTAAGAAAGGATTGCGGCCGAGGTCGCGTTTGATTCAGCATCCAATGATGAATTCGAAATCATTCTTTTCACTTCTTGAGTGTCTCATTCTGGGAACAGCTTTGCTTTCAACCAATGCTTCGGGCGATGCGTCACTAACGGTGGCTCCGGTATTTGGAGATCACATGGTATTGCAAAGAGGGATGAAGCTTCCTGTGTGGGGAACTGCGGAGCCGGGGTCCCGGGTGACGGTGAATTTCGGTAAGCAAAACAAAAAGGCTAAAACCAAAGCCGATGGGCAATGGAGCGTTGTTTTAAGTAGCATGGATGCGTCCTCGAGTCCGCGTGAGATGGTTGTTGGCAGCGGCTCAACCACATTAAAATTTGAGGATGTGCTTGTTGGAGAAGTGTGGATTTGTTCGGGGCAGTCGAATATGCAGTTCAAGCTTTCCAGTTGCACCGATGCCGATGCCGAGATTGCGGAGGCGAACCATCCCCAGCTGCGATTAAACACTGGAAAAAGTTGGAGCGCATCCTCTCCTGAAACTGTTCCCGGCTTTTCCGGAGTAGCTTACTTTTTCGGGCGCAAGCTACAGGCAGAGACGGGGGTGCCGATTGGTTTAATCGCACGTGCCTTGGGAGGGACTCCCGTTGAGTGGTGGACACCATCCGACATACTTAATCAAGTGCCGTTTGCGAAGACCGCTATGGGAAATCCATCCGAGAAATGGATACAATACACAGAGGCAGTGGCGGCATGGCAAAAGCGAGTGAAGACAGAAGGGCGAAAGACTGCGGGCAAGAAACCACCACCCCCAGGCACGGCCGAAGAGGAAGTGCTCGCAAGCATTTACGCACCGGGAAAGGTGGGCAGTTTGTATGCCGAGCATTTTGCACCCATTGCAGGTTTCGGGATTCGCGGAGCGATTTGGTATCAAGGTGAGCGCAACTCGAAAGCCGGCGTGGAAGCCTCGAAAGCTTATCGTCCTTTACTTGCCAATATGATCACCAGTTGGCGGGAAGAGTGGGGGCAGGGGGATTTCCCATTTCTGGTGGTTCAGTTACCCACCTTTTCCGGTGGAAGTGAAGGCTGGGCAATCGTTCAGGAGGCCCAGGCAGCAGCCGTAGGCGATGTACGGAATGCGGACTATATTGATATCAGCGATCAACCGGACGATGGACTTCATCCGAAGAATAAAAAACCGGTGGGCGAGCGTTTGGCGGCGTTGGCGATCAAGAAGTTCCTGGAGTAGTTATCTGGCTTTTCGGGGCTAGTGTTATCGGTCTGATTATCTGCCGCGAAATTCATCCAGGAGGTGGAGAATCCCTTCGCGGATCTCGAAGAATTCATTGCGAATCCGCTCCGTGGTTTCCGGCGGCAGGATGTTTTCTTTTTGGACTCCCACCAGCGCCTTTTGAGCTGCATGGAGGTGAGTGAGGGCTCGCTTGAGGCAGGCAGCGGCAAATGCCGGCGCGAAATTGTTGCGACCATAGGCGAGGTTGTTGAGAGCCCCGGCGAGTTTGGCTCCCGTGGTCTGGTATTCTATTTGTAGCTGGCTGATGGAGTCCGATTCCTCGTTGAGTCCGAGGTCTTTGATTTCATTCCAAATAGAAATCGCGCCTTGAAAACACTTTTGTTGCAGCGGATGACGAATGTCGCCGTCTTTGGTCCGAATCCAATCCTTTCCTTCGGTTGCCGGGTCGGGTATTAATTCCGGAAACTGCTCTTCATCTGGAGCGTCTTTCCATTCCGGATCAATCGATTCGATTTCAAATTCGGTCTCCCCGACATCTTCCGATTTGGAATCCTCAGTATGCCAGCCCATTTCCTGTGCGATCATTTCCTGGCCCTTTTCGCTGTCGCCATACTTGTCCAGCAATTCCATATACTTGTCTGTGCGGGCATCGGATTCTTTTAGAAAATGCTCGTAGTCAAATTCGTCCCAATTTTCCTTTTCATAGTCTACCTTCTCCTTGGCGTTCTCGAGAGCCTGGGTTAGTTGATCCATGAATCCTTGGAGCCCTGTCCGCGCGTCCTCGATTCGTTGGGTTTCCTCCTCCTTGGTCAGCTTCCACTCATGTTCTGAGATTTCGAGTTCGTAGTCTGCTGATTCAATGACAACCCTCCCATTACGAGTACTAAACCATTCCAGATAAAGACTGTTACTCATGCGTTCGGGCGGCCTGGTTCCATTATTCAGCATATTAAAAGCCTCCTCCATCGGCACCTCAAATACACGAACTTTCCTCGACGCAGTAAGATCTCCGATAGAACCTTCCTGGATTGGAAACAAAGACCTACCTCCAGGCAATGGCTTCGCTTCTCCGGGGTTGCGGAACGTGAGCAAGCACCCGGCAAGATCAGGGCAGGCATTCCCGGTCAGGGACAATTTAATTGGGATTTCCATTCCCGCTAACCAAATTTGTCCCTGGACAACTCCCTTTACGCGGTTGTCAACTTCACCTCGAAGTACGTGGTCCTCTATGCGCCATGCCATTCTTTTTTGATTAACGTAGATCGACTTCTCGTCAAAATATTTTTGGTTTCACTTTCCCCTGGCACGATCCGCGATGGTATCCGATTTTGAAAGTCTGTTAACGGAATAAAAGGATGGAGTCCTTACCATCCGTCCCCATCGTCTTTTTCTTATTATCAATCCATTTAATAACCGATGTCCGAATTACAAGCATTTCAAAAACTCGTCATTGCCAATGCCGATCATGTGAAAGGCATGGCAGTTGGTGAAAAGGCCCCCGACTTCAGCTTACCCAATGCTGTGAACAAGCTTGTTCGTTTATCGGAACAGCTTCAACGCGGTCCGGTTGTTTTAAAGTTTTATCGAGGAGAGTGGTGTCCCATTTGCATCGTGGATCTTCAGGCGGTTCAGAAGGAACTGCCGCGCATTAAATCACTGGGCGCGTCCGTGATCGCGATCAGCCCTCAAAGTCCGGATGGCGCGTTAACTGCCCGAGAGAAAAGTGAATTGGAATTCGAAGTGTTAAGTGATTCCCATCAAGAAGTCATCCAAGCCTATAACTTGCAATTTGACCCGGGAGAAGATTACCACAACCGGAGGGATTTGACCTTGGTCAACGGAGATGGTTCTAAACTGCTTCCCGTTCCGGCTACTTTCATTATCAATCAAGATTTCACAATTGAGGCAGCGCATGTGGAAGCCAATTACACTCAAAGGATGTCGCCTTCTGAGATTCTAGGCATTCTGAAACGGATGGCTGACCAGGCATGACAAAGAGGATTGAAAACGGCGGAACCCAATTGTTCTTTAGGGTAGCTCTCGAATACGAAGCTTCCGAAAAATGATGGGTGAACCTTCGCTCTCGAGGCAAATGTAACCCTTGGACGGATCGCAGTCGGTTCCACCTGATACTTCTTCTCCATTCACCCAGAGTCGAACCTCTCCGTTTATCGCACGGAGGTAGTAGTGATTCCATTCTCCGTGACCTTTGCTCAGGTGCTTACGCGGGAAGCTGCGTCCGCTCGAATTTCTCGTTACGGGCATGGATACCTCATCGCTTGTTTGCCTGCGCATAGTAATTTGATTTTCAACTAAAGAAATCGGCGGAAAGGGAGTCATTTCCGCACGAACAGGAAACACATCTCCATGCGTGCTGAACCAGTCCGTCGGTTCGCCCCGGGCTTTCGCCTGTTCGGTGAAAGCGTGGTCAAGCATCTGGACTTCGATGCCATCCGGCAGAGGAGGTCCCGGATTGTTTACACTCATAAGCCTTTCAATGGACTCTGGTGTTGCCCAGATGAACACGCCCGAATTACCGCCCGGCTTTTGGTGGCTCCATTCGACAATCATCTCAAAGTTTTTATATTCCTTTGTAGTTCGGAGAACGCTTGTGGGATGGCCGGTGCAATGCAGGACATCCTTCTTCCAGGTCCACGTACTTTCCTCGCTGTTTACTTGTGTAAAATCCCGAGCGGTCAATATTCGCCAGCCGGGTTGTTCATCGTCGATTATTGCACGAACTGGCTGAGCATTTGCTGCCTGATTTTCGACGCAACCCAAGCACATGATGATTGGGATGAGGAACCTGTGGATTCGCAACATGTTTGGAACTGAAACCGAAGGTATTGCTATCAATCGGTCTGGTATTGGTTTTCTATTCAAAGTGGAGATCACCCGTCTCTCTTAGCTCCATCAGCGGGAGGCTTTACACTGTCAACTTCTTTGTCCCCGGATCTTATATTGGTGATGGGGAGCCCTACGGATTTGGCGGCCCGGGCGGCGATCTTTGGTTCAGGATCGTTTTGAGCTAACTGGGTCAACATGGATTCCACTTCGGGATTGGGTAGCAGGGGTTCGAGTGCTTCTATTCCTGAATAGCGAAATCGAGCGTTCTTGTACCCGTTTGAAACCTCCTGGCTAAACGACTCCAGGACGCCATCTCGAATGTCCGGCGAAATATGGCCTTTCAAGGCACTCAGCGCGGCGGCTTTTCCGTAAAGATCCTCGGATGTGAAAAACAGGTTTTTCATGGAATTAATCGCCTCCTCGTCGAATAGCTCATAGCGTTTGAGCAGTGCCGCTTGTTTGGCTCTTTCGCCGGGTGACTTACTCTCGTCCATTAAAATAGCATAGGCTGTTTCAATCTCCCGTTCCGTAGTTCCAATTACGTCGAGAGGGTCAATGTTCAACGCGTACTCGGCAAGGTCCCCCTGAAAGGTGGACAACTCCGCAACCTGCTCCTGGAGTTTTGGTAATGGTACCGTCTCGTTCACTTTTGCGGTCGAAGCTTTTTCGAGGACGGCCAGTCTCTTCTGAAGTCTCAGTAGTTCGTCTCTCAACTCCTGGGTGTTTTTCTTGCCGGTTGCTTGAACTAATACCGGGCCTTCAGCTTTTTTGACGAAGGGCAAGGCCAGCGCGATTGCGGAGAGGATCAGGGCCAGGATGGTAATGAATTTCATTTTAGTTTGTTTATGAAATTGGAAACGGGTGAAAAAGTGAAACTAATTTTGATGGCGATAGAACCGGGGTTTAAAGGGCCGGTTCTTTTACTGGACAAGGGTCCTGGCATTAAGGACGGTTGCAGGGTGGACGAGTCACTTACCTTTGATCCCTATCATTTAGACTACATTGAGGATCCTTACCCGACGCTTGCGCGTCTACGTGCCGGACGTCCCATTTTCTTTGATGAAAACTGGAGACTCACGTTTTTCACCAAGTACGAGCACGTTAGTTCGATCATGAAAAATCGGCAACAGTTCGGTCGTGACTTTCGTCATCGTTTGTCCGCTAAAGAAGTGGATGCTGGCCTGATTGAACGTATTTTTCCGAGCGATGCGCCGACGTGGGTGAAGTATGTGAGGGAATCGTTCATCGACTTTGAGCCACCCGAGCATACCCGCCTTAGAGGCTTGGTCTCACAAGCTTTCACCAGACGCTCTTCCGCATCCTTTCGGCCCGGCGTAACCGCGTTAGCAGAATCAATAATAGAGCGGCATCTTGACGGAAACAGCTTCAACGCGATTGAGAGTTTTGCGTCTCCGATTCCTGTAAGCCTGATCGCCGATTTGATGGGGATTGAGGACAGCGATCATCAACGGTTGATCGATTGGAGCTCCGCTGCGGTCATTCCTTATGACAACAATGCTACGGTTGAGGATCGTGCTTGCGCTGAACAAGCGACGAAAGAATTTGTTGCTTTCCTACACGAAGAAATAGAGAAGCGCAGAATGTCTCCCGGGACGGATTTGATCTCGTCGATGTTAGTCGTAGAGGAGAACGGAGATACTCTAACGGAAGATGAAATTATCGCGACCTCGATACTTACCTTGAATGCGGGGCATGAGGCGACTGTTCAAGCGCTTGGCAACGCTTTACTTGCCCTTGCGAATCGACCGGATCAATACGCGTTGATGGTTGAGCAGCCCGATATTATTCCGGCGGCGGTGGACGAGCTTCTGCGTTTTGACACGCCGTTGCAGATGTTTGAACGGTGGATTTTGGAGGACTGCGAAGTGGGTGGTCAACAACTCCGGAAAGGGCAGAAAGTTGGACTTCTGATGGGCTCGGCCAATCATGATGAAACCGCTTTCGAGGGCGATACCGAGATACTCGATATCACCCGGGACAGCCGTAACCACATCGCATTCGGTGCAGGTCTTCACCATTGTGTCGGTGCCCCATTGGCCAAAGTAGAACTCGAAGCTGCCCTGTCAGTGCTCGTTTCAAAAGCTCGATCGATTGCGATCGACGGACCGCTTCCACTGCGGAAACCGAGTTTGATATTCCGTGGATTAAGTAAGCTACCGCTTAAACTGAGTCCGATGTAGCTCGGCTACCGGATGCTGGTTTCGTAAGCCGTCGGGAAATCTTCCGGAACGGCTTGGGTAACTTCGCCGGTGGCAGCCCATTCAACTCCGCGTTGGAGTGTGGTGATGAACCCGACGTTGCGAACCGACAGAACGGTGGCGTCCTCTGCAGCTCCGACATGACCCAGGGTGGTTTGGAACACACGACCTTTCCCGTAGGATATGGTAAAGAGCATCGGCTCGTTATGAGGAGAAGCGTTTTTCAGTTTTTGATTCGCATAAGCCGTGGCCAAGATAGTCATGTTTTGGGCGGGTCCACGCAGGTCGGAGTAAATTTCGTCGTGGGATTGCAGCCACATCTCGGGTAGGCCGCGCATGATGGGGTGGTCTGCGTTGCGAACGGTGATGAGGAAATCATGTTTTTGTGGGTGCTTGGCGCCTCCGGGAGACGTGTCATGCACAGCTCCGCAGCCATCCCAATAGATACGGGGTCCCCAGGTTTCGTTGCGGTTGGCTTGTTTGTCCGGCTGGCCCTGGTAGAGTGGGGGATCGTAAAGAGTGGGGCCACCCCAGCCGCCGACGCCGATCATATCGTTGAATTCCGGCCAGTAGGCGAACGAGTTGTTCGTTCCGTGAACGCTCACAAGGCCGCCGCCGCTTTTGATGTATTTGACGAATTCCTTTTGGGTGGACTCTGCCCAATCAGCACCGTCGTAGCATAAAACGACCACATCGTAGTCACTGAATTTCGGAGCGAACTTACTCATGTCTTCCCCCAGTGCGGGGGAAGTAACCACGTCGACATCGAACATCCCTGCGCTTTTCAGGTGTTGGTTAATGGCACCGGCAGTGCCTTTCCAGCTATGATATTTGTTCGATTGTCCGGTCAGGTGCATGACCTTGATTCTGTCGACCGCCATGATGCTTGTGGTGAAAGAGACGAGTAGGGTGAGAAGAGAAGTGATTCTTAACATAGGTGGAAAAGATGCGTGATCCAGAGGGGATCTGGCAAATCTTAAGTGATGATTTTAATTTCGCCGCGGCTTTATTTATACGGCACATTTTAAGAATTTTTGGGACACAGTTTTTACTGCGCTCTTCTGCGTTTCGGGGTGTAACCAGTATGGCGTCTTAATTCTGATAAATCCGTTACATGAAAATACTCTGTTCCTCCCGCAGAGAAGCAATTAAACTCGGAACTGCTGCCACCTTCTCAGTAATCGGCTACTCGCTCATTTCAGCAAAGGCCCAGGCTCAGGAAAAGCCTCCGGTCGAAAAAAGAGTCCTTCACCGATGGATAAGAATCTGGTTCGTGATTTTGTCGGGGCATGCCACCGGGATCTCGATGCCGTAAAATCTTTCCTGCAAAAAGAACTTGGATTGGTGAATGCTTCATTTAACCACGGAAGCGGCTTGCTAGTTTGCGCGGTGTTGGAATACGGGAAAACCCTGCAGCGCAGGCTTGCGTTGGGCGACCGCGCGATTTGCATCCTTATTGTAGGATGCGAAAGCTAAAATCAACCGGAGAGAAACGGCATGAGTAAGCCGGATAAGTTTGAAAAATTGACCTGGGAGGATCCCGATCCTGTGGTCGTTCGGGCGGATAAGGACGGCGCGACTTTGAAGGAATTCCTGGGCATCAAGTCAAAGGACGAACTAGTCGACCTGTTTCTCGACATGGTCCGGGCCATGCCCGAATCCTCCTTGACGGTGGTCGAGCAATTGAGTTGGGCCATCGACTTGCATCTCGAAGACAGCAACGGACTTTGTGACGCCATTCATCCCGATTCCTTGAAACAGCTCGGGAAGAAAAAGGACTGGTCCGCCGTGGCTGATGCCTATCGAAAGCGCTTGAACAAGCTGCCCCGCCCCAGCTCCGATGAAGATTCGTTTTCCCGCAAATATGCCCGGGACCAACTCAGTCGATGGGTTGCCGTGGCTCTTGAATTCGCCGATCGTGAGGATGACCTACTCGACCTATATGTCGCGGAAGCCCAGATCAACGGAAGCTGGACCCGCTTGGTGGAGCACTTGATCTTCGTGAAGCACTGGGATGATGCAAAGCACCATTGCCTGGAAGGCATTCGTTGGTGTGTCGGCCAGCCTAAGCAACATGGGGGTGCCCTTTTTGGTAAGCTTGAGGAAATCTACGAACAGACCGGCGACCTAATGGCTCTGGCTGCTTCGCTGGGCGACGAGTTTTTCAGCGGGCCCACCGAATCCAGGTACTTTGGTTTGATAAAGACCGCCCGCAAACTGAAGCTAGGAAAACCGGTGGCCGCCCTGGCCCGGTGGTTCCTGGAAACAGGAGAGGAAGCACCTCCGGCGGGGAAATCAGTCGCCTCTGGAACGGTCTGGCCCCTCCCGCCGCCCGAAGCCCCGCAGCGCGACCGTGGTTTTCGGCGCGGACAACCCCGGTTCGACGTTCTCCTGGACATCGCCATCCGGGAAAAGAAACCCGATGAGGTAATCAAGTGGTACGATGCGGAAAACCGGCGGGACGACAGACGCAGCTATGGTGCGGCTCTTTCGGATGCGCGGGTCGCCTATGCGATTCGGCGGAAATTCCCTGACCGGGCTATCAGCATTTGGAAGGCGTTGGCCCAGGGGCAGATAAACCAAATCAATGTGCGCGGTTACGAAGCGGCCGTGCCGCACATCCGCGAGATCCGGGATTTGCTGTTGGAACAGGGAAAAGAAATGGAGTGGGAGGAATACATCGCCAAGCTCAAGGCGGAAAACCGTCGCCGACCACGCTGCTTGGAAATCATGGAACGGATTGCCGTCAGAGACAAACGGATCATCGACTAAGCGCGGTTGTTCTTTTGTGGGTTTTCACCGCTGTTTACTATTATTCGAACAGTTCGCGAACCAGTTTGCCATAGCGCGCTTCTTCTTTTTCGCCGTAGACGGTTACCGGGTAGCCGGGGATGATTCCGACGGGTTCACTTACGTCTCCGCGTGCGTGAGTGAACGAATCGATGAGAGCACTGTAATGTCCATAGTGATGATCGAAGCCACGCTGGTTGGGTAGATGATGGTGCTGCCATTCACCCAAATGCCATTTGCCCACCATCCAGGTGGCGTACCCGGCTTCGCGAATCCCCTCGGCCAAAGTTCGTTCGTCCGATAACATGCCATGCTGTGAGGTTGCGGTCGGTCGAAGCTCCATACCGTTCTTCCAGTCATAACGACCGGTCATCAAGCAGGCCCTGGTAGGCGAGCACACCGGTTGCACGTAAAACTGAGTCAGCTTCACTCCGTCCCGAGCAATACTGTCTATGGCCGGGGTGGGGTCCTCTTTGCTTCCATTGTATCCCGCTTGTTCCCAGCCCATGTCGTCGGAAAGGAAGATCACGATATTGGGGCGACTGGATTTCGATGTTTCGGCCTTATCCGAAGGCTGAGCGCTTGCGCTGATTTGACTAACTGGGCTTAGGAGAAGCCACATTCCCGTAAGAACATGGGCAAAGAGAAATGCTTTGGGATTCTTTACGCTTGGTGCCATGCCCACTTATAGTTTGAGGCCTCAAATAAAGGCGAGTCAGTATAGTGGGTATTGATGATTGTTCCGGCCACGCTCCCAAGCCTTTCCAGTTGGAAGGTTTTTTTGTTGGAAAACCAGTCTTTACAAAAAGCATAAATATGCTTTTATGTTTAACATGAGAACGACGGTAGATATTCCCGATAGTGTTTATCGGCAGGCGAAAGCTAAGGCAGCCGTGAAGGGAGAAACCTTTAAGAGCTATCTTGTAAATACTCTCCGCAAAGATTTGAAAAAGGGAGACGCGGAGCCCAAGAAGCGACTCAAGGGTCCGTTGTGTGTAAATGAAGAGCTGCTGATATATGACAGCGAAGGACTAAGCAAAGTTTTGGAAGAGGACGATCGTGCGTTACTTGGCTGATGTAAATTTCTGGCTGGCTTTAAATTTTAAAAACCATCCACACTCTGATTCCGCTTGGCAGTGGATGAAAGATTTGGATGCCACTTCCTGTTTATTTTGTAGCATGACCCAGCAGGGGTTTCTCAGATTGGCGACGAATCCACGAGTCGTTTCTTCTCCCCTGACTCATGTTCAAGCATGGAGCAAATACGATAGTTTTCTCAGTGATGAGCGGATAGAGTTCATAGACGAGCCTCCTGATATGGAGTTGGTTTGGCGTAGCTTTTCAAAGGGGAGGAGATATTCTCCTAGGATCTGGAACGATGCTTATCTCGCAGCATTTGCCTGCACGGCGCGTCTGAAAATGGTTACCTTTGATAAAGGATTCAAAGCGTACGAAGGATTATCAGTAGAACTGCTTTCTTAAATTTTGCCTTTCTTCTGTTCCGGTCTTGTCGCTCAGTGAGCTTGGAACAGCCTTTGCATTATTCCACTCGTATCACTTCCATGGGCGCGATCTTGACCGCAGGCCAAGCCGGTAGATCCATCGAGAGAAGACTGCCCTTGGATATAGAGCTTATGAATTGTCCGATAATATCCATCGCTCTTGAGTGGCAAACCTCCAGAGATATCGCCGCATCCACCTCGACATCGTAAAACGAAATCAGCCTACCTCATCTTTCAAAATATTACCCAAACGATGCATTGTAGAAAGGCCCTTCGCTTGGCTGGGTAACTCCAGAAGGTTGGCTCTTGTTTACGAAAAACGATTCGATCATTCCGAGAGTTTTATCTACATCTCTATGGCTAAGAGAATGCTATTAACTTTTACATGAAATCAACTTTTCAGACAGTTTCTAAGACGATGCTCCAAGATGTACCGTGAGTGAAACTCCTTAAGGAACCAGGAATTGGAGCCATTTTCACCGCTCCTGATTTTTTTAAAAAAAATTGCCAAGGAAGAATTGACGAAGGCTTGTTAGGCCGAAAGTGTTATCGCGTTTCGTAATTCTCCAAGAGCGCCCATGAAAGTTTTCCCCAAGTTGATCGGTATCATTGTCCTGTTAATTCTCGTTATTCTGTCACTTATAGATGCGAGTTCCGTGAATATCACTTCGAACTGGGTGCGTTTTTTGGGACGGTTTCACCCGGTATTGCTCCACCTGCCAATCGGAATCTTTGCAGGTGTTGTTTTGTTGGAGCTATATTTATTTTTCCAACCGGTTTCGCGGGCTCCGGAGAAAATTCGTTTTTTACTTAGAGCATCATTTATTGCTACGGCGTTTTCGGCCTTGTTTGGGGTATTTCTTTCCTGGGAAGGTGGCTACGATGGATCGGCTATTTATTATCACAAATGGGCGGGTATTTTAACCGCAGGTTTCCTTCTGGTTCTCGATTGGACGGTTGGCGATCGCGAAGCGGGGCCCGGAAAAATTCCTATTCCCTATATCGCCACTCTGGTTCTTACTATTATTGCGATAACCATAACTGGCCACAAAGGGGGCTCTTTAACGCACGGCTCCGATTACTTAACTCAATACAGTCCCTTTGCCAAGGAAGTGCCGGTTGTAGAAATCACAGAAAACACCTCTGTTTATATTTCCCACATTCAACCCATTTTTGAAGACTACTGTTTTCAGTGCCACAGTTCGGAGAAGATCAAGGGCGAATTTCGTTTGGACAGCTTTGAAATGTTGATGGCTGGTGGAGTAAATGGAGATGCACTTGTCCCGGGAGATAGTGAGGCGAGCTCATTGATCCATCGCATCCATTTACTTCCTGATAATGAGGAGCACATGCCTCCCGATGGAAAACCGCAACCTAGTGACGAGATCGTAAGTTTGGTTAGCTGGTGGATTGATCAAGGAGCCAGTGCTACTGCCACGCTCAAAGAGCTGGAGGTGACGCCCGAAATAGCGGTCCACTTTCTCAAGGTCGATGTATTGGAATTCCTGGCACTCGATGAAATAACTCTCGCGATGGAGAGCCTGGAGAGCCATCCTTCCTTGAGCGTGTATTTATTGGCTCAGGAGGATAATCGGGTAGGTGTTCGCTCGAATCAGGCGATGGACGAAGATATCGCCTCACTACTTTCTTTAAAACCCAACCTGGTCGAATTGAACCTCAGTCGATCGAGTATAACGGATGTCAGTCTTGAAGCAATCGGGCAGATGACTAATCTGACGCACCTTCACCTGAACAATACCGCAGTCACTGATGCCGGCATCGCTCACCTGGTGAACTTGTATCAACTGGAGTATATTAACCTATATGGAACGAACATTACAGATGCTTCAGTGGAGCATCTCCGACAATTGAAGAACCTTAAGAAGGTTTTTTTCTGGGAAACGGCGGTGACCAAGGAGGCCGTTGTCTCCCTTCACAAGTCTATTTTCGCCGCGGTTGAGTCTGATAAAATGCGTTTACAGATTCAGGCCCTGGAAAAGCGGCGTGACAGTTTGGAGGTCGATATAGTTTCGGCCTTTGACTTTGAGGAGCAAGATGCACCGGTGGTCACAACAGTTGAGGAACCCGGAGTGTCCATTTCGGATGTCATGATCGAATTTCACAAAGGGAAAAATTCTCTGGCTGTCCAAGCCCAGGAGGGCTTGGCCGAAAAAGACGCTTTGCTTGTCATGCTGAAACAATACCAGGCCATCATGGAGCTTACTCCACCGAAAGGTTCGGCTGAGGATTGGAAGAAGAGAATGTCTGAATTGGTTGAGTCGACCAATGAGCTTATTCTGTCTGGTGGAGATGAGGCTGGTGCACGTTACAAGGAAGCCGTAAATTGTAAGTCTTGTCACACAGAACACCGGACTGAATAAGTTCTATCTGACTTTATGTCTGAGGATCTTCTCAAACAGCTTGTAAAACCGTCTAGTAAGTTCCTTGTTTATACTTCGGCCGGTCTACATTCAAAATGTCATTCGTGGGTAAAGGGCGCCAAGCATTTTGACCTGTGGATAACTTCTTATGCCGATGAAAAAACCGGGCTCAGTGAATTGGCCGATTATTACAATGAGAGGAAGGGTGGGAAGTTTCCCAATTTGTACCATGCCAATAAAACCTGGCCTGAGATTTTTAAAAAGTATGATGCGATCTTCACCATGGACGACGATTTGGAGATTTCCGCTCGGGAGATATCATTTCTTTTTAGGGTACTCTTCGAATTCGACCTGGATATTCTTCAACCTGCATTTAGTCAGTATGGGAAATGGAGTCATCGCCTTACCCGTGCCAAGCTGTTCTCATTTCTGCGGTATACAAACTTTGTGGAAATTACTTGTCCGCTCTTTCGCACCGATAAACTCATAGAGTTTTTATCCGTATTTGATCCTCAATTGGTCGGGTGGGGCATCGACCATTGGTATATGCAGACTTTGATCGGCAATTCGAAGACCAAAGCCGCTGTTGTGGATGCAGTCGTCGTGGTAAACACTTTCGATGAATTCAAAGGTGATCGCGAAATCAATAAATTGCAGGAGCGTTCCGAGCGAATTGCTACGTGGAAACGTATTCAGGAAACCAGAGGAGTCCGTGACGTGGATCCAATGTGTGAATGGAGCACTGTTCGGAAATGGAACGATTTTCGATTTTATTCGGGAACCTTGACCACCTTTTTAACCAAGCTCCGGGTCCGGGTCCGGGTCATCTGTGGAATTGATCCTTCCCAGCGTGTTCAGTAGCGGCGAGTTGAAATGACTCCTACACATCGCAGATCTGAACGGCCTGCTTCAGAGAGGTGAGTGGGTCCGGACCGGCTGGAATAAATTCTTGGGCGACGTAACCCTGGTAGCCTGTTTCCACAATAGCTTCCATAATCGCCGGGTAGTAGAGCTCCTGGGTTTTATCGATTTCATGACGACCGGGTACTCCACCGGTGTGGTAGTGTGAATAGTACTCCCGGTTTTTGCGTATGGTTGCGATAACGTCGCCTTCCATGATTTGCATATGGTAAATATCATATAGCAGCTTGAATTCATCCGATCCTACCGTGTCGCACAGTTTTACTCCCCAGATGGAATTATCGCACATGTAGTCCTCGTGATTAACTTTGGAATTCAACAGCTCCATTACGATTTTAACTCCATGTTTTTTGGCGATAGGCACGATTTGTTTAAGTCCTCTGGCGCAGTTTTTGATTCCTTCTTCTTCGCTCATGCCTTCATGGTTACCAGAGAAACAAATGATACTTTTGTAACCAGCGGCAGCAACTTTAGGACTCACGGTCTCAAAAAACCCGATGATTGCATCATGATTTTCCACGCGATTCAGACCTTTCTTGATGCCACCCGGAACTCCGGAAACCATGGAACAAGCCAGGCCGTGTTTTTTCAGAGTGGGGAAGTCTTCAACATTGATCAGGTCGATACCCACGATGCCCATCTCCTTGGCTGCCTTGCAGAACGGGTCGAGCTCAATGCCTTTATAACACCATTTGCACACCGCGTGGTTGATATTTCCTTTCAACCCACTCTTGTGGTGGGCGGCTGAAGCGGAATTGGAAATAGCGTTGGTTGCTGCAACCGCAGCTACTCCCGTGGCCATGGTTTGAAGTGCTTTTCTACGAGGCATGGATTCTTTCATAATAGTTAAAGGCAATGAGTAAAAATTAGGCGTTAGTTTAGGAGGGCTTGTAATTTTGTAAACGGTTCATTGAGGCTTTTTATCGCACGAATCCAAAAGGCAGGATCCTGAATGTCTTCTCCCAATGTTTCACGAACCACTTGTTCACACGACATGGATCCGGATTTTTCGAGAAAGGTTTCGTAGTCGCCAAGGAAACCTGCTCCCTCGGCCTTAAAGCGGGCAAACAAAGAAACGCTCAACAAGTACCCGAATGTGTAGGGAAAATTATAAAAACGTAGGTCGTCGATATAGAAGTGTAGTTTCGAGCACCAAAAATAGGGGTCGAGTCCATCAGTCGCCAGCGTTTCGCCAAATTGTTTTTGTTGTTCTTCCTCCATGAGCTCCTTCATGCGACTGACCGAAACGATACCCTCCCGTCGTTCTTCGTAAAAGCGTTTTTCCCAACGGTAACGGACCGGGATATCCAAAAGAAACGCAATGATTCGGACTGCGTCGGAATCCAGAAGCGTAAGTTTTTGTGCATCAGAAAAGTCCGGACTTGAAATGACCCCATCCGACAGCAGCAACTCAGCGAAGGTAGATGCCGATTCCGCCAAGGTCATCGGGTATTGTGAAGCGTAGGGTCTTTGATTCATCATAACCCGTGCGTGCCAGGCGTGACCTACCTCGTGAGCATAAGTCGTCACCGCGGTCATTGTATCTTTGAAGGTCATAAATATTCGCGATTCGTGCGAAAGCTGACTTCCGGTACAAAATCCACCGGGACGTTTGCCGTCTCTAGGCTGATAATCGATCCAGCGTTTTTCGAGGATCTCCCGGTTGAACACACCCAAGGCCGGATAAGCTTTGTCAAATGATTCTTGAACCAGGGCCGTTCCGGATTCCCAGGAGATAGGACCTTGGTGCGGTAATTCAAGGGGTGCGTAAAGGTCGTAGTAGGCCGCTTTTTTGAGTCCCATCTTTTGGGTGCGAAACTGGAGAATCTCCCGTGGCAAACTCACTGTATCATCAATCGCTTGAAACAAGGCGTCCAGAGTTGCTTGTTCTACCCGAGCTTGGGAACAGGCTTCATTCAGGAAATGATCGCAGCCGCGCCTTCTGTCCAACGAATGGCGGGTACCGGCTAGTGAATTGAGGGCAGCGTTGCAAGTGGCTGCATGATCAGCCCAGGCTTTGTTCGATCCGTGAAACGCAGATGCGCGAACATCCCGGTTGGGGCCAGACATCAAAGAAACGCGTGCCGACATTGAGACCCTTTGGTTTTCGCCATTAGGATCTGTGTAATCAAACTTCAGCTGCCCGGACAGGGTATCGTAGAGACGGCTCCATGCGCTGATGCCATTTATGTTCAGCTCCGAGGCAAGTTCTTCGGAAGAATCGTCCATTTGAAATTTGGCCAGGTTACGCTTCTCTTGAAGCAAAAATCCCGCGTCCACCAAGGCAGGGTCGTTTACAAGCGTATTAAATACTGTCTCACTTGCTCGGCCTAAGGCTCCGTTGAAGCGCGCTTTGATAGTGCTTAGTCCTGCCGAGTTCTCCTGGTGCCATGCTTCTTCCTTCTGATAAGCTTCTTCAGTCGCATCGGCCGCATTTAAGCAACTGAGGTAACTACCCAAGTGCTCATACCGGCACTCCAAATTCTCTAACTGACTTATCCATTCAGCCCAATGTGACCTGTTGTCACTTGTTATTTCCTTCAGCCTATCCAAATCTGAAGACAATCGTTTCAAGTCGGCAACCAGTGCCGCTTTAAATCCGTTGTAGTCCGGTGCGTTGAATTCTGAAAAATAGCTAGTTAAGTCCCAATCCATCTTGGCAAATTTAGGAATGCCCGAGATCCTAGCAAGCCTGCTAAAAGATGGCTTTGGGTGATCTTTCGCCAATTACGGTGAAGATCCCTTGCCTGTTGGCGGCAAGAAGATTGTACATTCTGGTATTGCCAAAAGGAATTATTGCCTTAGCCCTTTCTCCTTTTCCTGAATTGGCCAACAAAAGAGGACCGAATTATGGCAGATCTATCCAAATACAGAAATATAGGCATATTTGCTCACGTAGACGCGGGCAAGACCACTACAACTGAGCGTATTTTAAAGCTTACGGGCAAAATTCACAAGATGGGTGAAGTGCATGACGGTGCGGCTACCACTGACTTTATGGCGCAGGAGCAGGAGCGGGGCATTACTATCCAATCGGCTGCCACGACTTGTTACTGGAAGGATCATCGGTTCAACATTATCGATACTCCTGGTCACGTGGATTTCACCATTGAAGTGTATCGTTCCCTGAAGGTACTTGATGGAGGTGTAGGAGTATTTTGTGGATCTGGAGGTGTTGAGCCACAGTCTGAAACCAATTGGCGTTATGCCACTGAGTCCGAAGTTGCGCGTATTATTTATGTCAACAAGATGGACCGTGTTGGTGCCGATTTCTTCCGTGTTATTAAACAAGTGGAGACCGTGTTGGCTGCAAAGCCTCTGGTCATGACTATACCTATCGGCACTGAAAACGACTTCGTAGGGATGGTGGACGTGCTTACCAAAAAGGCTTATATTTGGGACGAAACCGGAGATCCCATGAATTTCACCATAACAGATGTTCCAGCCGATTTGGTTGAGATAACCGATGAGTATTTCGAAAAGCTGGTTGAAATGGTAGTAGATCAAGATGACGACGTCATGGAATCTTATCTCGGAGGTGAAACGCCCGACATAGCCACTCTTAAACGGTGTATTCGCAAAGGCACAATCAATCTGGATTTCTTCCCTGCTTACTGTGGTTCTTCTTTCAAGAACAAGGGCGTGCAATTGGTTTTGGATGCGGTTGTCGATTACCTCCCCAACCCGACTGAAGTAAAGCCTCAGGAAGAAATGGATCTTGAAGGTAATCCCAGTGGAAAATTTGCGATCGTAGATCCAGAAAAGCCGCTTCGTATGTTGGTGTTCAAAATCATGGACGACAAATACGGTGCTTTGACCTTTGTGCGCTTATACTCCGGTAAAATAGCGAAAGGCTTGTCTGTTATTAATACCTTTACGGGTAAAAGTGAACGTATCGGACGTATCGTTGAGATGCATGCGGACAATCGTCTCGAAGTCGATTCTGCGCAAGCCGGCGATATTGTTGCACTTCTTGGAATCAAGAGTGTTCAAACCGGTCATACGCTCGCTGATCAAAATAACCCTGCAACCCTTGAACCGATGGTCTTCCCAGATCCGGTTATTTCAATCGCTGTTGCGCCTGTGGATAAGCTCAATGCCGAAAAAATGGGTGTGGCCATTGGTAAAATGGTTCAGGAAGATCCATCATTCCGCGTTGAGACAGATGAAGACAGTGGTGAGACTATTCTTAAAGGAATGGGTGAGCTTCACCTCGATATTAAGGTTGATATCCTCAAACGTACCCACGGAGTTCAAGTAATTGTGGGTAAACCACAGGTCGCGTACCGCGAATCCATTACCCAACGCATTGAAGATTCCTACACCCACAAAAAGCAGTCAGGTGGTTCTGGTCAGTTTGGCCGTATCGACTACATTGTTGAGCCTGGTGAAACGGGTGAAGGATTTGTTTTTGAATCCAAGGTGGTGGGCGGAAACGTTCCGAAGGAATACTGGCCTGCTATTGATAAAGGGTTCAGGACCTCAATGGTTAAGGGTGTTCTTGCTGAATATCCCTGCGTGGACGTGAAAGTTACTCTCGTTGATGGGGCTTTCCATGCGGTCGACTCCTCTGCAATGGCTTTCGAAATCGCTGCTCGTTCTGCATATCGCCAAACGCTGCCGAAGGCAGGTCCTCAGATCCTTGAGCCAATCATGAAGATCGATGTCTTTTGTCCTGACGACAACGTCGGGGATGTGATCGGTGATTTGAACCGCCGCCGTGGTATGATCAAGTCACAGGATTCAACGCCTACCGGTATTCGTGTTAAAGCGGATGCGCCTTTAAGTGATATGTTTGGTTACATTGGAGATCTTCGAAGCATGACTTCGGGCCGTGGACAATATTCAATGGAATTCTCTCACTATCATCCATGTCCGCGAAACATCTCGGAATTGATTATCGCTGAAACGGTTGCAAGAAACGCCAAAAAGAAGTAGAACTACTTCATTCATTTCAAAGGCACTCGGGCAGATCGTTCGGGTGTCTTTTTTTGTACTCAATCCTGGCGAATAAATCTCGGACTGAGGAACTCTATGTGCTTTGTTAGAGTTATGTCAGGTTTCGATTCCATTCCACATTACGATTCACTCAACTTGCCTGCGAGCGAACAACCTGCAGAACTGGAACAGTTCGATCACCTTACGGCTTACGCGAAACTGGGTCCGATATACCGTGTGCATTATCGTGGCGAGGAGTGGGCCTGTGTAGGGGGACTCGATGCAAATGAGTGGGCATGGGGGCATCCGGATCGTTGGAATTATTCTGATCCGATGAAGGCTTTTCGGGAGGTTATGGGTCCGACTCATGTTACCCAGTTGGATGGACCCGTGCACCGCGCTAAGCGCAAAGCTCTCAAACCGGGTTTTGCTATGAGCCTCCTGGGTCGCCAAATTCCAACGATAGACCGCGTGGTTAAACAATTTCTTACGGATCAGAGTGGAGAGACGTGGACCTTGATGGAACTCATGATGGAGGCCTTAACGGAAGCGAATTCAAAATCGGTTCTTATGACGCCTCTGATTCCGGAGGAGCGGCGTTCGTTTATTGAATTTGAAGAGCTGTTTTTACCCGGAGTGGCCATGACACCGGAATGTCGTAAAGCGCACTATGATAATTCTCCATACCATGACTTGAAGGCTATCGTGTTTAACTACCTGCGCACCGTGGTTGAGGGACGGTTGAACGGTCACCGTGAAGAAGACAATTTTCAGACCATTATTGACCAGAGAGATGACAGGGGAAATCCACCTTCGATCGAGGAATTAATTCCGGAGGCCTATCTTTTATTAATGGCTGGAACAGGAAATACGGCTCGGACCATCAATTGCGGATTACGCTACCTGTTGGAAATGCCTTCCTGGTATGCTGAGTTGCAAGAGGAAGTTAAGGACTACCAACCTGAGCAGTTACTTCGAGGTATGGATTTATTTCCAAAACTGAAAGCTACGATTATGGAAATGGAGCGCATATTTCCTGCAGCTCCTGTTCACCCCAGGTTGTCGGCGGAACCCCTCGAATTTAAAGGTTACGAAATTCCTGCGGGAACCCGGATTCTTCACCTGCATACATTGACGCATTTCATCGAAGATATTTACGAAGACCCGTTTAGTTTCAATCCTAGACGATGGTTAAAAAATGATTACCCCAAAAAAGCACATGGAACCTTCGGTGGTAGCACGCACATCTGTTTGGGAATGAATTTGGCCCGCATCCATGAGCCGATCGTTATGGCTAATCTGATACGCCACTTTCGCTTGGAAATCGATGCCCTGCCCGAAATCGCCGTGAACTTTAATTACGGCGTACCTCAATCATCCGACCTCGTAGGACGACTTCACCCATTGGAAAATAGTTAACCAGCAGCTTCAGCTTGACCCGGTTTTCTTATTAGAAATAATTTCCGTTCCAAACTTGAAATAGGCTGCTGATGGAAAACGAAGAAAAGGAATGCAAAAGCTTTTCCTTTAAACCAATTGAACTGCTTGTATTGGAGGTTCGTTGGAAGAAAGAAAAGCTGGATGAGTATGTGCCCTTGGTAGAAAAATTTATCGAAGTACAGCAGGAAAAGATAAAATTGGTGCTAGGCCCAGAGGCGAATGATGATCTCCTGGCTTGTGCGCTCCTGGAACTGCTTCTAACAAATGGTACCCTGGACCATGCTTCTGAAATGATCCACCAAAAGGAAGAAATCTTGAAGGAGTGCTGGATCCGTGCTGAACAAGGCGATTACGACAGCAGTCGTATTACCGATGAATGGATCAAGAAGTACGCGCCGAGCTGGAGGCGATGGCGCGTTTTGATTTACACCTTCATTACTGTTAAATGTGCCGTGAAGATTTATCAAAATCTGGATCTTTAGTAGGAACCACTGCAGCTCTTACATGAGGTCACTGAAGCATTGACCTACTTTGTGGACTCGTTTTTTTGTCGAGATCTAGATCATTGCCTTGCCGCTAATAAATGTAATTTCCCAACAATCATCGTCTCGTAGGCGACATGTATGGGTGAATCCACGTAGTGCCAATAATCCGTAAAGAGGTAGCGGTTCGAAAGGAGCGATCAGTATTAACTTCTGGTTTTTCATTAATTGGTCGACTGCATCTAAAATAGTTCCAATGGGAGCTTCCCCCCTTTCGCAAAGTGGGCGCACGTCAACAGTCAGAGGTTCCGGAGTATCCATGGTGTGATATTATAATAGTATCCAAATACTTTCCTTGATTCAGATCAAACGCTTTGCCTACAATCTTTAAATGTCCGATTCCTCCTGCACCATGTTGTCGCTTCGCCAAACAGCTATAGCAGCCATTCTCAGGCAGACGCATCTGTTTGCCAACCTACCATCCGAGGACATGGCTTCGGTTGTGGAGTGCTGTGTTACGAAGAACTTGCAGAAGGGAGAAGTGTTGTTCCGCGAGGGTCAAAACTCCGAGGGCTTTTATATCGTTCAGTCTGGTGCTATTAATGTTTATCGAATCACCCCCGATGGTAGGGAACAGATTATTTGTATTTTTAATCCACCCGATACCTTTGCCGAGGTAACAATGGCAACCACGGAAACTTATCCTGCAGATGCTGTAGCTTTGGAGCCATCGCAAGTGATTCTGGTGAAGAAGAACAGGTTCCGGGAGTTGATCCTACAAAAGCCGCAATTGTCCCTTCAAATGATCGCTTCCATGAGTTTGCACTTGAAACACCTCGTGCAAAGTATTCAGGACATAAAAGGCCGACAGATCGAATACCGTCTGGCGGACTGGCTCCTTAAACAAGCCCCTGAGCCTGTCCATGGGAAACCTGTAAAATTTAGGTTGCCTGTTCCAAAAAAGGTGTTGGCGGGTCAGTTAGGCGTAACGAGTGAAACGCTTTCCCGAACCTTTGCGAAATTTCGAAATGAGGCGCTCATAAGGATTGATGGTTCACAGATTGAGTTACTCCAGTTTGAAGGGTTGCATGCTTATCTGGAGAGTTGACGTTTATTCGATCCGAAATCCGTCTTTATTATCGTAGGAGATTACGTGTAACCGCCGAGATACCGCGGCGAAGGTTCCGGTCCAGAATACCGGCTCAGTTTCCGCTCCTGTCTTGATTTCGATTTGAATGGTATGCGAGCCTTCCTCGACCGTCTTCCGCCATTCGCCCAAGGCCGGGCCATCGCTGGAGACACCTCTTGCGCCATACGTTAATTCTTCCAGTTGCCCGTCGACTCCGATTTTTAAAGTTACTGGAGAACGGTGTGGTTTATCAGTCGAACGACCTCGCATATGTATGGGTTTTGATAAGTCTTCGATGGTTGAATCTTCCTCTGCGGTTACGAGATCTCCAAACGTTTTGAAGATGAAGACGATCTCTGGTTCTGAAGACGCGGGATTGGTTACCGAAAGGTGACTCGGCGCGATCGCAGCAGCGCCCAATCCAACGCTGAGAATCAAGGCAGCGGCGGCCATTTTAATCACTCCCGGTTTTCTTTTGTTCCTGGATGGGGAAGGTGAATTCGATATGAAGCTGTTAACTTCGTCCGTGAAGGAATCGTTGTTGGAAGCGTCGTAGTCTAACACTTTCCAATTTGTGTTTCCTCCAGCCCGGTCTGGACGAAACGCCGGCCCCCGGATTTGTTCTAATCGATCGCTCACCCATTGATTGCCATCCCGGGCAATGGCCTCCTGCCGGGAATCGCGGATGATGAGTACCCCTTTTGCATTCCTGTTAAGAAGTTGTTCCACAAAATTGGCCCTTACCCACGATGCTGTTGGAACCACTTCCACTTGGTACCCGGAAAGCCGCTTCATCCAGCGGTCTTTGTTCAAATGGGCCATTCCACCTTCGAGGTCTCCTGCAACAAACGCGATCCAGGACGAACCTCCTTCGTCTATAGACTTGTTGAAGGTTTTTAGAATCCGGTCTTCCTCAACGAGGTTGTTAAACCAGGACAGACCAATTCCAGCCGAGTCGCAGGAACCATTGCAAACGCCGCAGCCAACGCACTTTGTCGGATCGACGAAGGCTTGGGAAGGAAAGCGTTTCCCATCGGTGCGCGGAACCAGTGTGATCGCTTCAAACGGACAGTCGTTTATGCACTGTGAACAGGAATGGCATCGGGGAACGTCCACTACCGCTTGATAGGTCTCCGGTCTTTTTCTTCGTCCCAGGATCCAGGGAATGGCCACACAAATCGCCAGGGTGCCAAATATCGCCAGCCAGAGTCCGCTTTGCTGAAAGCGAAGTCCGAGCGCCAGTGGTGTCATGTACCAGGCGTCAACGGTGAAGCCTTCAGCTTTTACCGCCATGTCGGCTGCCTGATCGAGCGGTGCAGGAATCAGGATAGCGGCCAGTAAAAGTCCAATGGTCATTGCAACCCCAAGCCGCCAATCGGGCAGCAATTTCACGCGACTCAAGCGGAGGAGATGTACAACCAGGCCTACTGCGATTCCGAGGGGCAGTAGCATATGCAGGAAAAAAATGACGAAGAACAGCAGACTGGGAACAAATCGATTGGCTAAAAAACTCCGGCCAAGGGGTTCACCAAAGATGGGTAGGGTATCTAACAGATTAATCGATGTAACCGCTACCTGTTGTGCGGGTTGATCCCACACCAACCAGTATCCCGTCCATCCTATAAACCAGATGAGCGCGATGAGGAAGATTCCTGATACCCAGGGCAACCAACGTGCACCGGAAAATTTTCGCGCACACAACATACGACCTGCGTGCACAAACAAAAGTAACATGAGGATGTCCGAGCTGTAGCGGTGCGCCGTTCGAACGATCCCGCCCAGTGTGTTACCCTGGATGGCCTCCATCGACGAATAGGCGAATTGAACGCTCGGTGAGTACCAAATTAACATTAACACGCCACTGACGACTGCCTGTATCAACGCAAAGTTGGCGGCTCGTCCGGATTGAGCCAGAGGGTTCAGTTCGGGCGGACATAAATTCTTCAAAACTCCGTCCAGCCAAGCCCATGCTTTATCCAATAAAATGAATAATTTTTCTCCACGAACAGTGGGTGCAGGTAGAGAGGGAATCGATACTGACTTAACTCCCTCGACGGGAGCTTCTGTGATATTCATGCTATGGTTTATCGAGTGGATATCGCCAGCTCTTGTTGCCTAACTTCGTTCGTTAAGGTCATTACAGCCTCTCTTATCCATTCCTTGTGACGATCGTCCAGTCCAAATCGGTATGCTATTTTTCCTTGCGCGTCCACCACCAGAAATAGATTTGCATGATTGATCTCTCCAGATTCCGGATTAAGTGCTCGGGAGAATCCGAGTCCACGGGTTGTTTTATTCAAGGACTCCGGATCTCCATTCAGGTACCGAAAGTTGGGATACCAAAATCCATACATGGTTGCGATTCGGTCCATGAGAGCGTCGGTGTCATATTCCGGACTCAACGATAGTGCGACGACATCCAGATGTTCCAACGTTTCCTCAGGCAAAGTGTCTAGCAGGGCTTTCGTTTCCAGGAGAATTAATGGACAACTGGTTGCGCATGCTGCGAATATACCTGTGACCAAGGTCACACGTCCGGTAGAGTCCGCAAACCCATATGGATTCCCTTTGTGATCGATGAACTGCATCGAAGGGCTATCGAGACTTGTTCGAATTCGTTCGCCTGGAAATGGAAGCGGAAGGTTCACATCAAGACCGGGTTTCCCATAGAAAAAGAGACCGGCAACGACCGCTATACCAGTAATTGTCCCAGTAAGAAAAACGGGCCACCGACTACACCATCCAGACCACGACTTTATTTTTCTTAATGGCTGTTGCCAAAGGACCAGCGCAATGGTGGCGATGAAAGGTGGTTCCACAAGCATGATAACTACCTGAAGCCACTCCAGTGATTCTGAATCGGGGTCGTAATTAAAACACCATTGTTTAAACTCCTGGGCGAACGTACCCCAGATAGACGCATTGTCCGGAGCAAATACAATGGCCAGTAGAAAGAACTCATAGACCAGAGTTGATGATAGGATGAAAAGGGGCAGGCCGGATCCGGTTAGGAAGCGGACGATGAAAGGCGAGTGATGTATTGGTTTCATTTTGTTAAAAAGGCATGGGTGCTTTGCGCTTACACCCATGCCTAAGCTCAGTTACAGTTTCATGACGATAGGCTACTGGACCGGTCGCCAGTTGTTACTGAACTGGCCATACATCAGCTAACGCCTTCCAGTTAGCAAAATAGTAAACTGCGAAACACATGAGGAAGACTAACGTAAGTGCTATGGTTCCTTTCATGCCCCAGTGTTCGTCTACGGGCTTGAAATTTTCGGAGCCAACCACTTGCTGTGCGACTCCCCAATCGGCCATTGCGCGGCCATTTGTCTTTTTGCCTACGAGAATGGTGCCTACGCAAAGCAGTGCGAAAATAAGTAGTCCAATAACGGCGATGATTGCTCCGATTCCCATGATCCCGAGGAATATGTGAGCTGCGTCAAATACGCCTGCCGGTTCAATGTCCCAATCGCGACGTGGTACTCCGAGAGACCCCGCGAATGACATGCCGATTGATACCATTAGAATACCGATTCCAAACAACCATGGTTGAATCCTGGCTACGCCTGGGAAAACAAAGTCACGTCGCCAGATCAGCGGGATCACATAGTAGGTGAGTCCCATGAATGCCAAGGTGGTGCCTCCTACAACGGTGGCATGGAAGTGCCCGGTGATTCTCAATGTATTGTGAGCGATGATATTGATTTGTTGGGTGCCCAGGGTTACACCGGTAATTCCGCCGATGAATCCAAAAATCACCAGCGAAAGAGCAACGGCTGCAAACGCCGGATTCCGCCAGGGCAAATTGGTTATCCAACCGAACAATCCTTTAACGTAACCTTTTCCGCGCATCGCCATTTCGATGGAGGCGGGTACGGTGAATCCATGAATCATGGACGCCAACACGGCAAGATACATGGCGTAGGACGTGTTCCAGATTTTCCAGGTAACACCAATAGCAGGGTCCACCAATAAATGGTGAGCTGAGGCCAGATTGATAAACAAGATGTAGAGGACAAATGCGCCCCGGCATACGGTTTCGTTGACTGGCTTTGCCCCGGTTGCCAACTGTGCCACCATATACCAGATGGCCACCATCGCGCATACGTTGACCTGTTGTGACTGGTGCCCTAGTCCCCACCAGATCATTCGATACCACATGGGATCAGGCTGGGGTGTCCAACCCATGGAAAATGTGAAGGTTGGAATCATGACAATCGCACCATGAAGCAGTGTGACGACTGCGATGATAGCTGCGGCGATTGCCCCAAAGGTAACCAGAGGAACTGATCCTTCGTACGTTTTATCCCGCTTGGCTATGTAGAGCGTTGCGAAAAAGTTAAACACACCGATGAGAGTTCCAACAGCTACCAGGATGATGCCGAGATAGAATGCCGGATGAGCCAGCAGTGGCAGGTAACTCGTCATCAACACATCTGCTTTGCCAACGAGAATGATGTAGTTCACCATGATAGCACCGACCAACATCATTAGGAATCCCACCCAGGCGACTTTTCGTGAAAAAAGCCGCGAGTTGAGTGGGCTGGTGCAGGTAAAGTAAAGTACTGCCACTTCAAAGAACAGGATCCAGAAGATGAGCATGTTCAAACCGTGAAAAGTCAGTATGCGGTAGAACCAGTCAACCGGTAGCAGGTGAATCGTCTGCCATCGTGTGAGGGCAAGGAGTATCGCAGCTATGCCTCCTAAAAGAAGAAAGACGACAGCGCATACGGCGGTTAGCTTGATGAAAAGCTGGGCGGTCAGGCAGACATTGAGGCCGGTCGTTTCGCAGGTACGACTCTGTGTGTAGGCCCCTGAATCTCCTGAAGATAAAGATGTATTCAATTTCATGATAATGCTTTGTGTTGAATGGATAAACAGCGAGTTACTCGACCAGAATTTTGCCGATCATTTTGTCGTGGCCTATGCCACAGAACTCGTTGCAGACGATGGTGAACTCTCCAGTGGATGACGGCGTGATCGTGAGCACGTGATCGTAGCCGGGAGATACCTGGAAGTTCATGTTGATGGGTTGCAGGGAGAATCCGTGCTGCAAATCCAACGAAGATATGTGGAGCCGGTAGGTTTCGTCTTTTCGCAACTTCAACGTGGGATACCACTGCCACATCTGGGCCATCAGGTAAGCGTCTCCCCCGGGCGCCGGTTCGACGATGGGGAATCCGTTCAGGTCGCCCACTTTGTTGGCCTCGATAAATGCGAGGGTGCGCTCCATGAACGCGGCGGGTGTTACGGAGTAGGCTTCTCCTCGGCTGTTTTGTTTGCCGCGGAAATGCCAGTAAGGCATCATCATACTCATCACCAAACACCAGATCAGTGCCAGCCCAATCCAGAGCCTTTCGGCGCCTGCAGGAGCTTTGAACCAGTCTTTATCGGGAATTGAAATACTCATAGTACTTTCTTTCTCAAGGGAGTTGAGCTGGTTTAACCAGCAGGAGTTCAATCCAGCCCCATGCAGTGTAGGACAGGAGTGGAATGAGGACACCCAAGGCCAGGAGCAGCCAGGTATTGTCCATCAATCGCTTTAAAAACGGTTCTTTTTTTTCTTCGTTCATGGATGTGTGATGGTTAAGTGTGAGTGGTGTGCTGGGGTTCTGATTCAGACCACCAGTTGCGAATCTCGCGGATAATTAAAAACAAAAACCAGAGTCCACCGACTACGGCTATGAGGCCCCCCAGGCCCATGGTGATGAGACCCACGTACTCTCCGGCACTGCGAATATGCTGCTCCGATGCGTAGGCTTTCCGGCTGAGTCCGAATACACCACCGATTGCAAAGCCGAGCACAAAGACAGTTTGTCCAACGCCAAACACGGCTAGCTGCCGCTTGACGGATTTCCAAACTTTCTCTGCTAGTCCCGTTTTAGCTTTTATTGCCGCGGCGACAAGAAACGCCGCTGTCATAAATGCCACGGTTACCCCACCTAATGAGGCATGGTAGTGAGCGGGTACCAGTGTTGTTGAGCTTCGGATACAGGCTCCCAGAACGACTCCCAGAAGCGTGAGTCCCGCACTGGCATAGAAACCGGCGACCAGAGCTCGTGCGAACACGCCACGCTTGTCTGAACGATGCAGCCAAAGGTGGCGAACGCCCAGTATTAACAATGCCATTACTATAGGGAAGATGCCCCAACGCATAAGTTGAGTGGCACCGTTATGATACAAAGAATCCAGGGTCCCGTTCATGGTGAGCAACGGTAGTATGAAATGCGGGGCGATCAGAATCCCGAATAGGATGTTGGCGGTGCGTTTGGAAACCACAGGCGATCCGGTGGCCTTGTGCAGAGCCCATAACCAAACGGCCAGCATGGCGCAGGTATTGGCTACTTGTAATGCGTGACCCGCTCCCCAAATCGTAAATTCATAATAGGTCGCAGAATCCAGGCCAGCTGGTGTCCCAGTCCTGGCGGATATCCAGGTTACGAGTGCCAGTGCTACTGCTAGAGCCGCCGTTTGGAGGCCGACCATGGCCTCGCTCGGTATGGGACCATCGGCCGACGTGGTATCGCGTGCGAGAGCTACCAAATAGAAACCAACAATTCCAAGAAAGAACAAAGCCAGACCTGTGAGAAAGAGCGGGTGGTCGATCATGGGAATGTAGTTCGACAACACGGGCTGCGCGTCGCGCATCAATGCACCGGTTAACATTCCAATCACTCCTGTTATTGAGATTCCGAATGTAATTCGACCCCATAGGCCGGAGTCGGTACTGAACCGCATCGACAAGAGACTGGCGATGAATGCGTAGAACCAAACTACCAGAGAAAGATCTACGTGAACAACCAGGCAGCGTTTAAAAAAGAGTGGGTCAGTAATGATACCCGACAGAAAGGGTAGTCGGCCAATAACAACCGCGAGTGAAAGGAGCCCGGCTATTACAAGACTCGCCACTGCCAGTGCGCACCAACGTCGGGTATCCGCTGAAACAACAGACGACATCGCTTGAGCTGAAGCGGACTCTGGGGCTATCGGAAATGAAAGGCTGCGCTGAATTTTAGGACTGATGAAGGCCATAGTGGACCACGAATATAATCGTGAGCCGGAATCATTTCCTTGATCTTCATCAAGGACTTTGCCGAAAAAACGAGTTAGTGTGGATACTCCATCTTCTCATGAAGGATTCATCCATACCCGCTAGCTCTACTTCTGTTGTTACTGCTTCTACCCAGATCGGGTTTCGGGTGTTGGCTATCTGCAAAGTTTTATTTATTCTGACAAAGCCGCGCCTGGCTTTCTTTTCCATACTCACCACCATGGCTGCATACGGAGCTGTGCAAAAAAGTGGAGATCTGGTTTTTGCGTTCTTTGTTTTGTTGGGGACTTCGCTATCTGCTGGAGGAGCCCTCTCTCTGAATCACTGGTGGGAAAAAGATGTGGATGGATTAATGACCCGCACTGCTGGTCGGCCACTTCCACAAAATGAGATATCGGCTCCCATCGCTCTCGTGTGGAGTTTGTTTTTAAGTACGCTTGGTTTGTTGGTGTTACTTTTATTAGTGAATATCTGGGCGACGATTTTTGCGGCAGCTACCATTCTTTCCTACGGGCTTATCTATACACCTCTGAAGCGCCGCTCTCGTTGGGCTACTGAAGTAGGAGCCATCTCCGGAGCCTTGCCACCGTTAATCGGATCGGCTGCTGCCGGAGATACATTCTCTGGCCCAGGGCTAACCTTGTTCTTGATCCTGTTGTTTTGGCAAATGCCACACTTCTACGCGATCGGCTGGATGTATCGATCGGATTATCAAGCAGCCGGGTTTCCGCTGTTGCCTGCCGTTGATCTTGACGGTAAGCGAACCGCAAGCTGGTCGCTATTTTACGCCTCCGCGCTCTTTATCGTTTCCCTGCTACCTTGGTATTTGGGCTGGCTGGGTGCCATCTATGGAATGGTTGCTGCCTTGGGGGGAATCTGGTTTCTCTGGACAGCAAAACAGTTTTTGGCGGCCGCTAGAAATCCCGGTATTCAAACCGAAGACCTTCGTCCTTTTGCCAGAAGGCTATTTCTAGCATCGGTTAAATACTTACCAGCGATATTGATCGCAATGGTAGTAGATCGGCTTCTTTGAAACTCGGCCAATGCGCATCCCTCGCCGTAATGAGTGAAGGAGGATCCTCGCAATGCCGATAGTTTTGGCGCTCTAGGCGAAATGTTTTATCCCCAGAAACAGCAATAGGGATCTTCTTCTACTTCGTTGAGAAAATCCTCAAAATTTTCGACCTCTGGCAAACCTTCGTACGGGTGCCACTTCAGGTCTGCACGTTGCCAGTAAACTTTCCAGACCTTGCTGCTTTTGACGTAGGTGGCTTTTGCGACGGGCTCCTCGATCCATTTTCCCTGATTGCGCCACTCGGCACGTACCAAGAACAACTCGACTGAATTGCCTTCGATCCGCTGGCCTTCACGGACCTGATCACGTGCATCCAGCGGCGGACGTCGTTTGGACCAGACGATGCGTTCGATGGCTTCGGTGTAAAATGCAATTTGTTCGTCGGTGAAGGGCATTAGCTGGCAGTTACTGTGTGATCTTTCCTGTGTCCGCATCCAGAATTACCAGATTGATCCTGTCGCTGAAATTTTTGAAATCTTTCTTGTCGCAAGTAATCAAAGACAATCCGGATGCGACCGCTGTGGCTGCTATCCACAAATCGTTCTTTTTATGGAAAATGGACCATCCCCGGTTCTTTGCATTAGACGACAACTCCGCATAGGTTTCTAGAATCTCAGTGCGGGAGATATCGAGAATGTACATTTGCTGTCTCAGTCTTTCGAGAGCGCCTCGTTTGTTTTCACCCCACTTAAGGTTTCTTGAAAAGGCCAGCAGTTCTCCGACGGTTACTACCGACACAATCGGTCGGAATCCGGTTTTCTGAAAATGAAATTCCTGCTCAATCGCCAATCCTGCCTTTTTTCCGCGCAGGTAATGAACCAGCACATCGGTATCGAAAATAAACCTGGGGGCAGGGGGATTCGTCAGGACCATTCTCTCAGTAGCTGCTTGATTTCTTCATCTGATTCTGTACCTGGCCATTTCCCGAATATGGATGTGGTCTCTCCTTTAGGCCTTATCTCTTTCTTTCTTCGGTACTCACCAGACGACTCCTGGAGAATCGGAGTTGGTAACTGGCTAAAAAAGGCATCCTGTCCTGTCGCCGATTCAAGTGCGTCAATTTCTACCCGGAGAATATTACCTGAAGGTTTAAAGACGGCTAGACCTTCCAAGAGGACCTGACTTCCCAATAGAGTTCGTGGTTGTTCAATCGGTTTTTTATTCCAGACGGCTTTAAAACGCTCACCTGAGTTTACCTCTAATTCCATTAGGTGATCGCTGACACGAAGCATGTCTAATTTGGCGCAGATTCGAACTCGCTGGGATCCCGGGGTGTGAAGCCGCAAACGTTCCGCTATCTTAATAATCGGCTCATTTACCATTTGGCTGGAAGGACCGGTTCCCTGACCATCAAATATAATGCTTTCCAGTCCTCCCGAATGGATCAATCGCTTGTAGCCAGATAAGTCTCGCAGGATAGGTTCATCAAAACGGTCACTTTCCGTTCTTTCTTCAGCGATATCTTCGAGAATGTGTTCGAAGAGATTGAACACAGTCCAATCAGCATCAGGCAGCTGGCTTAGGTTTTCCAGTTCCTGTTGTTCATAGAGATTAGGTGAGATGTCTATAAAATGAGGTGCTGAAAAATGGAGAATGGTTTCGGATTTTCCTGAACCGTCTATTCCCAGAAAACGCACATCAGCGGCTTTCTTGAGTCCCTTCGGCAGGCGAGCTTTGGCGCTTGAAGAATAAACAAAGCCCATCCTGAGCGTGTCCACCCAGCCCTTTTGTATCTGGTTAATGACCTTGCCAACAATGTCTGCCCTTGGAGAACGGCCCAAGCCATCCTCTCCGCGCAATGTCACGATATGTTCTTCAAGTTTTACGGTGGACCTCCTTTTGGATTCTGAATTAAGAAAAAGTTATTGCTCCTAGCAATACTAAACATACGTTCATGCTGTTTCCCATGTAGCAATTGCCTTTGTATTTTAGTGCACAAAAACTTAGGTTTCCTAAAAAGGGCAAGCTTGGAAAATCTCAACTTTAACTTTCTAGTGAATTTATGATAACTGGTGAAATCAGATCCAAAGTAGACAGCATCTGGAATGCTATGTGGGCGGGCGGAATTGCCAATCCGTTGACGGTGATTGAGCAGTTGACCTACTTGCTGTTTATTAAGCGACTGGATGAGCTCCATACGTTGCGGGAGGCCAAGGCCAACCGGACAAAAAAAGCGATTGAGGAGCCGGTGTTTCCGGAGGGAAAGAATCCGGCGGTGGAGGGATCGAAGGTCGATTGTCAGGAACTGCGCTGGAGCCGGTTCAAGAACCTGGCCCCGGAGACCATGTTCAACCTGGTGAAGGATGAGGCCTTTCCTTTTATGAAGGCGCTGGGTCAGAATGGAAAGGGACCGAGTGAAGGGGAGGATGAGAGTTCGTTTACGCGTCACATGCGGGATGCCATCTTCATGTTTCCCAAGCCGAGTTTGTTGTCGAATGTGGTGGATCAACTCGACTTGATCGAGATGACGGATCGTGATACCAAGGGCGATTTGTATGAATATATGCTGGGCAAGATTGCCAGCGCGGGACAGAACGGTTAGTTCCGGACACCACGGCATATCATAAAGCTGATGGTTGATATGATGGACCCTCAGCCGACGGATACGATCTGCGATCCGGCTTGCGGCACCTGCGGTTTCCTGGTGGCGGCCAACGAGTATCTGCGCGATCACCATGGCGATACCATTTTCAAAGACACCCGCAGCCGGAAACGCTTTAACGAAAAGACCTTTCACGGTTACGATTTCGATAGCACCATGTTGCGGATCGGCAGCATGAACATGATGCTGCATGGGGTGGAAAATCCGGATATCCGCTATAAGGATTCCCTGGAGGAAACCCATGCCGGGGATGCCGGGGCCTATTCGCTCATTCTGGCCAATCCGCCCTTTGCCGGGAGTCTCGATTACGAAGCCACCGCCAAGGATCTCTTGCAGATCGTGAAGACGAAAAAGACCGAGCTGCTTTTCCTCGCTCTCTTTTTGCGTTTGTTGAAGACCGGTGGCCGAGCGGCGATCATTGTGCCCGATGGTGTTTTGTTTGGCAGTTCAAAGGCACACAAGTCGCTGAGAAAAACCTTGGTCGAGGAACAGAAACTCGATGCCATTATTTCTATGCCTTCCGGCGTGTTCAAACCCTACGCTGGAGTCTCCACCGCTATCCTGCTCTTCACCAAGACCAATTCCGGCGGCACGGATAAGGTCTGGTTTTACGACATGCAGGCCGATGGTTTTTCCCTGGATGACAAGCGGACCCCTCAGGATAAAAGCGATCTGCCTGACATCCTGGCTCGCTGGCGAAATCTTCAAGGTAGGGACGGATCGCCGACTGTGTCGGGTCGAAGCTTAACGCGAAGCCCGGGCCGTCCGTCAGAACACGATCGCAAACGCACCGATCCAAGCTTCCTCGTTTCCAAAAAAGAAATCGCCAAGGAAGATTACGACCTCTCCATCAATCGATACAAGGAAGTCGAGTATGAGGAAGTTCAATACGATCCTCCCAATGAAATCCTGGCTGGCTTGCAGAAACTGGAGAAGGAGATTGAAGAGGGGATGAAGGTGTTGGAGAGGATGTTAAAAAAGTGATGAACGTCTGTTTGGCAGAAATAGCTGAGATAAATCCTCGATTTGATAAGTCTAAGGGGACAAAGAACGATGAGTTAGTCAGCTTTGTTCCCATGTCAGCTGTGTCAGAAGAATCTGTTTCAATTGTAAGTCCTGTGGACCGTGAATTCAAAGAAGTTTCAAAAGGATACACGGCGTTTCAGAGAGGCGATTTAATCATCGCAAAAATCACGCCCTGTTTTGAAAACGGTAAAATGGCGTTTGCTGAAACGCTACCGAGGGAGTTGGGATTTGGATCCACGGAATTCCATGTGATACGTCCCAGTGATGGTGTTGAAGGAAAGTATCTTTTTAGTTTGTTGAGAAATCCTTATATTAGGCGGGCTGGAAAAAATAAAATGAAAGGTGCAGCTGGACAGCGAAGGGTACCTGCTCAGTTTTTTGCGGAACTCAAAATCCCTCTCCCTCCCTTGGACGAACAAAAGCGAATCGCCAAGATCCTGGATGCGGCGGACGCCTTGCGGGCGAAGCGGCGGGAATCTCTCGCCCAACTCGACACCCTGCTCCAATCCACCTTCCTCGACATGTTCGGCGATCCCGTCCGGCAAGACTGGAAGGTAGAAAGTATTGAAAATGTTGCGTTGGCTGAAAAGGGCTCGATTCGCACGGGTCCGTTTGGGAGCCAGCTTCTCCATAGTGAGTTTGTTGATGCTGGCATTCGTGTTCTCGGAATTGACAATGCCGTCGCAAATGAATTTCGAATCGGTGAACCGCGTTTCGTTTCTGAGGAGAAGTATCAGCTATTGAAACGCTACACGGTTAAACCCGGAGATGTATTGATTACTATCATGGGAACTTGTGGACGATGTGCTATTGTTCCAACTGAGATAGAAACCTCAATTAATACAAAGCACCTTTGCTGCATCACTTTAGATCCAGAAAAGTGCCATCCACAATTTCTTCATTCATACTTTCTTCATCATCCTATGGCTCGTGAGTATCTGGAACGAAATGCGAAGGGTGCAATCATGTCTGGATTAAATATGGGAATCATTAAGAGGTTACCGATTCCGCTACCACCCCTCGACCTCCAACAAAGCTTCGCCGACCTCGTCACTTCGGTTGAACGCCAGAAAGCCCGCCTTCGCAAACACTTGGCTGAACTCGACACGCTCTTTAACTCCCTCCAACAACGCGCCTTCAAAGGAGAACTTTAACAGGATCGCAACTCTCCCGAGTTGCATTTTTCCGGCTCTGGGTGCGAATCGGGAGATTCGCGATCCGTTGCGAGAGGGCGGGACTATCCTGAAAGTGGTGAATTCGAGGGGTTGCTATTCCGATTGAATAGCATTGGATACGAGCCCTATTACGCGCCCACTTGGCTGAACTCGACAACCTCTTTAACTCCCTCCAACAAAGTGCCTTCAAAGGAGAACTCTGACAGGATCGCAACTCTCCCGAGTTGCATTTTTCCGGTTGTGGGTAGCGAATCGGGAGATTCGCGATCCGGGAGGAGGTTTTTTAATCTGGGGCCTGTGATTCGAGGGTGTCATGTTCCCGGTGGAGGGAAGCGCTGGACCAGGGCCAGTCCCGGGGCTTGGCTACGAGTCCGGCCTTTACGGGATTCTGGTGGATGTAGTCTTCGGTTTTTTTGAGGTGTTCCGAGTTCCGGATATACCGGTCAAAATACTCCGGCTGCCAGATGGATTTGCAGTTCAGAAGCCGGGTGTACCTGGGATCGCAAATCTCCTGATTTGCTTTTAACCAATCGCGAATAGCCCGGGCGCTGAATTTCTTCCAGGATGCGACAATTTTTGACAGGAGCCAATCACCGGTTGGTTGGAACAGTATGTGGAAATGGTTGGGCATGATCACCCAGGCTAAGGTCCGGTAGCGCAGGCCATCGAAATGAAGAAGCGTTTCTTCCATCTGTTTCGCCAAGGCGTCGATTTCCAGAACGCACGAACCATGTCCGGCATCCATCCAGTCCTGTAGCTGTTTTCTCCGTTCGACCGGCTGTTCCGGTTCCGGCATCTCCTTTATCAACTCTTCGATGCGCTGAATGGCGGAGGTCGGCAGGCTATCGGCCAGGTGTACGGTAACATGCTGGACATGGTCCTTGCTCTGGAAATGGGGAAGGTAACCACGGGACTGCCAGGTCTGGGGCAGCCAGGAACCCGGAGGTTTCGAAGCATCGTTCGATGGCATGTTCAACGGATACAGCAGGATGGGATGCTTCGTCGAGTTACATTTATCCGGATCGCGAATCTCCCGATTCGCACAGCGTAAGCCGATACAAGCGAATCGGGAGATTCGCGATCCATATCGGTGAGGTGATTTCGAGATTTACAGTCACCAAAAATATGCTTTGTTGGTGACTGAAGCTTTATTCAATAATTGTGCAAACCACGGATAAAGAGATGCTTAGCCGTATTTATGTGAAGCATAGGGGTTGGGTGTTTACTCCAAAACATTTCTTGGATCTCGGCAGTTCGGATGCGATCGTGAATGCACTGAAAGATAGGGATATCGCCCTGGTGCTGGCACCCATTTTCAAACCTTCGACGATCGGGGTTATCAAAGATGATGGAGGACCGATTTCGCTTGGTGACTTCATCAGCCGATTGAGTGGGAAGTAGAGATGGATTTCTCATCTTTTTAGGTCTTGTCCTGGCCTGTGCTTAGGGTAATTTGTCATCCTGACCCCGGCCTTCCGGGACCGTCCCGGAAGGCCGGGGTCAGGAACTTACTTGGGGGCAGTATACGTATTTTCTTGTAATAAAAAGTATATGCTTTTTGTTACAAAATTGGATCAGATGATGTGATGCAAAGCATTGATAAAAAGGTCATTAGCCGAATATACGGTAAGAAGAGGGGTTGGGTGTTTACTCCAAATCATTTCAAGGATCTGGGAAGTCGCCAAGCCATAGGCCTTGTTTTGCACCGATTGGCCAAGAAAGGTACGATTAGGAACATCGCCCGAGGCTTGTATGACTACCCGAAAACGCACCCCAAACTGGGCGTCTTATCACCCTCGGTAGACGCGATTGTCAGTGCCTTGAAAGACCGAGACAGCGTTCGCGTGATGCCAACGGGGGCTTATGCGGCCAACTTGCTGGGATTGTCGACCCAAGTGCCGATGCGCGTTGTTTACCTGACCGATGGCAAAGGTAGAAAGGTGAGAGTCGGAAATCGGACGATTGAACTGATAAATACTTCGCCCCGAAACATGGCAACGAGTGACCGAGTGACCGGCCTCGTGATTCAAGCGTTAAGATCCATGGGGAAAGATCACGTGGATAATCAAACGGTTAAGGTCTTGCGCAGAAAGTTGAGCGATAGTGACAGGAAACGTTTGTTGAAAGACGTGCAATTTGCACCTGCCTGGATGGGTCCGATATTCCGAGCCATAGCCGCAGACTAGGTATGGATGCCTTTGCTTTAGTGTCTGATGATGAGAAGCGGATTGTCTTCGAGGAAACGTCTAACCAACTCAATCTATCGGCTATCAGCATTGAAAAGGATTTCTGGGTATGCTGGATCTTGGGGGAATTGTTCGCTTTGGAAGGAGTTGGAGAAGCGTTGGTCTTTAAGGGCGGTACTTCTTTATCGAAGGCATGGAAATTGATCGACCGGTTTTCTGAAGATATTGATATCGTTATTGATCGTAGTTTTTTGGGATTTGGCGGAAACGAAAGTCCAGAGAAAGCTCCCAGTAAGAAGCAGCGAAGAAAACGCTTCGACCTGCTAAAGGAAGCCTGTCGTAAGTTAATAGCTGAGCGACTGAAACCGGCTTTGAGCCGAAGTGTTGAGCAGATTCTGGGAGAGCATGGGATGCTGGTAGCGGATCCCGATGACGTAGATGGGATGACTTTACTTTTTAAGTATGCCAGTGTGTATCCGGATGGACTCGATGCGTATATACCACGTGAAGTGAAAATCGAAATGGGCGCTCGTTCTGCAACCTGGCCGATTGAATGGACTCAGGTAGTGTCCTACTCCGCAGAAGTGGCACCCAATTACTTTGAAGAACCTAAGGTAAAAGTTCGGGTGGTTGCGAAAGAGCGAACCTGTCTGGATAAGTTGCTACTGCTTCACGAGGAGAACTTCAGGCCGCCAGGCAAAGTAAAGAACCGAAGGTTGTCTCGGCACTATTACGATGTTTACCAATTGATAAAGAAAGGGGTCGCAATGGAAGCAGTGAGGAATACAGATCTACTTGCCCGCGTGATTGAGCATCGATCGGCCTTCTTTGGATACTCCTGGATGGATTGGGAGGCGTTTGATATTGGGGACCTTGCTATTCAACCGAAGGAAGAAACACTGGATTTCTGGAAGGCAGATTATATGGAGATGCAAAGAACGATGTTCTTCGGAGATTTTCCTTCGTTTGATGAAGTGTTGAAAACGGTGAAAGATTTTGAAGAAAGGTGTAAGCAGTAAGGGAGTGGACTTTTGCGCATAAAGTATACGCATTGCCAACGTTTGTTAATCCCTTCAAAACCTACCCTGCAGTCACCATGGAATCGAACTTCGAATTTCTGAGCAAAGAGTTTCCCCAGCTTTACGAAGCAGGGAAAAAGGCGGAAGGCTATGCGTATACGGATGCGCGGTCGGCTTGCATCTATGCGCGTCTGGCACTCGAAATCGCCGTCCAATGGCTATACGAACACGACAGTCAACTGGAACTACCCTACGATACCAAGCTGGGATCGTTGATCCACGGAAGTAAGTTCAGGGAGGTCGTTCCTGAGCAGATTTTTCACAAAGCCAAAGTGATCCAACAGGCGGGTAACCTGGCGGTGCACAATTCGCGTCGACCGGTAAAACAATGGGAAGCGCAGCAGGTGGTTAAGGAGTTGTTTCACTCACTGTATTGGCTGGCGCGGACTTACCACCGCCAAGGGTTGGCTGAGGTTAAGGAGTTTGAAGTTGGGCTTATTCCTCAAGAAGCGGTTGCTGCCGACGAAGATCTAAGTGGACCCAAGCTTGCCGCATTGGAAGCCGAACTTGCCAAAAAAGCGAAGCTACTGGCGGACAAGGAAGCGGAGATCGATGAAAAGCATAAGCAACTTCAACTGCGAATAAGCGCAGCGCGCAGAGCCAACGAAGCAAAGCCGGATACGCACGACTACTCGGAAGCAGATACGCGGAAATACCTGATCGACCTAGAGCTGGCTCGTGCCGGGTGGACGTTGGAAAATAAAGAGGATAAGGAGTATCCCGTGCAGGGAATGCCCACAAACTCCGGGGAGGGATTTGCCGACTATGTGCTTTGGGGATACGACGGAAAACCTCTAGGACTGGTAGAGGCCAAACGAACGACAAAAGACGCCGCAGTCGGTAAGCAGCAGGCCAAATTGTATGCAGATTGCCTGGAGCAGATGCATGGGCAGAGACCGGTTATCTTCTATACAAACGGCTACAAGATTAATATCTGGGACGACACCGCCTATCCACCCAGGGAGGTTGCGGGATATCATAACCGAGAAGAACTGGAGTTGATGATCCAGCTGACGTGAGTCGCGACAAAACGCCGATTCTAAACAAATCAATGAGGCGATCGCCGGGCGCTACTATCAGAAGCGAGCCATCATGAAGGTGTGTGAAGACTTTGAATCCAAGCACCGAAAGAACCTGCTGGTCATGGCTACTGGAACCGGGAAGACAAGAACGGCGATTGCGCTGGCTGACCTTTTGCAGCGCAACAACTGGGTGAAGCGCACGCTTTTCCTCGCTGACCGCATATCACTCGTCCGGCAGGCGGCGAACGCCTTCAAAACGCATTTACCTGAATGCAACACAGTGAATCTTGTAACCGAAAAGAATACAGAAGGACGCGTGTATGTGTGCACTTATCCTTCAATGATGGGTTTGATCAACGAAACGGACAATGGGATCGCCCGTTTTGGCAGCGGCTACTTCGACTTGATTATCATCGATGAGGCTCACTGCTCCGTGTATCAGAAATACAAGCACATCTTTGCCTACTTCGATTCACTCCTACTGGGACTGACGGCAACGCCGCGTGATCATATAGACCGAAACACCTACGGGCTTTTCGACCTGGAGAATGGAGTGCCGACCGATGCTTATGAGTTGGAGACAGCTGTGAACGACGGTTATCTCGTTCCGCCGAAGGCAAAGCTGATCGATTTAAGATATCCAAGCCAGAGTATCGTATACGACGACCTCAGCGACGAAGAAAAGGAAGAATGGGAAAGCAAGGAGTGGGGTGATCGTGGAGAAGAAGGTGGGGCTCCGAAAAAAGTAAACGCTGCCGCGATCAACCAATGGCTCTTTAATACCGGTACCGTGGATGCGGCGCTAAAGGAGCTGATGGAGCATGGCCATAAGGTGGAGGGCGGGGATCGTTTGGCCAAAACAATCATCTTTGCCCGAAACCATAAGCATGCCGTTTTTATCCAGAAGCGTTTCGATGAACATTACCCTCACTACGCGGGACACTTTGCTCGTATCATCGATAATCAGGTCAAATACGCGCAGTCGCTGATCGATGAGTTTTCAATCAAAGACAAGGAACCCCACATTGCCATCAGTGTAGATATGTTGGATACAGGTATCGATGTGCCCGAGGTGGCGAACCTGGCTTTTATCAAGCCGGTGTATTCGAGAATCAAATTCTGGCAGATGGTGGGCCGTGGCACGCGCCTCTGCCCTGATCTCTTTGACTGCGGGAAGGATAAAGAGGACTTCAGGGTCTTTGATTTCTGCGGTAACTTTAAATTTTTCAAAGAAAACCCGACCGGAATCGAAGGCGGAGGAGGAATGTCATTGGGGCAGTTACTGTTTACCGAGCGAGTTCGATTACTATCCTTGGTAGATTTACAGGTTCATGAAGATGCGGGGAATGCGGAAGTGAGGGCTGCCGTTGCCAAACATTTGCTCAATCAAGTCCAGGCGATGCCGAAGAAAAACTTTTTGGTTCGTATGCAGCTTGAAGCTGTGGAGCAATTTGAAAACGCCGCTGCCTGGGAGTCGATCAAGGAGGAAGACGTGGCTATCCTTAACCTAAAAGTCGCCGGACTTCCCGATTCCTTGCCCATAGAAAAACTGGAAGCCAAGCGGTTTGATTTAATTTGTTTAAAAATGCAGTTGGCAACACTTGAGAAGAATTTCGGGTTGTTTGAAAACCTTCGAAAGAAGGTCATCGGTATCGCTGAGGTATTGGAGGGAAAGCCGACTATACCAGCTATCAAGGCGCAACTGGCGTTTATCCAAATGATTCAGCAAGTGGAGTTCTGGGAAGGCATCACACTTGAACAGATAGAGGAGATAAGGCGGAAACTGCGGGACCTCGCTCAGTTTGTCGAAAAGACCTCATCTCATAGTGTGTATACCAATCTCGACGATGAGATCATGAGTGTTGAAGAAGTCTCGCCCATCAACGCTCCAACTATGACCTCTTCTCAATACGAAAAAAAGGTAAGGGAGTACCTGAAGAGTAATCAGGATCAATTGGCCATTCACAAATTGAGAATGAATGAGCCGTTGACTGGGCAGGATCTAGCGGCGTTGGAAGAAATACTCATCTCGCTGGGTGCAGATCATGGTCACGAGTTGCTTAACGGGATGTTGGAAAAGAACGATTTACCTTCCTTGCCTTACCTTGTTCGCAGGTTTGTTGGAATGGATCGTAAGGCCGCATTGGAATTATTCTCCAAATATTTGGAAGACCATTCGCTTTCCAGTACTCAGCAACGCTTTATTGAGCTCGTAGTCGAATTGTTAACCACTAGCGGAATCGTCGAAAAGAGTGCGCTTTATGAACCGCCGTTTGCAGATCTGCATGATGGAGGGCCCGAAGTGTTATTCGCTGGAAAAGAAAATGTAATAGAAGGAGTCTTTGAAGTCCTTGATAGGACAAAGGAAAATATCTGAAGATATGGAAACTCCTCGAATCAGCGAAAAATATTTAAAGGTATTTATGATTTATATCTTAATGGTATCTATTCTAGTTTGATTAGTATGCGCGAACATTCCGGAAGCCTACTCTAACCATGCCTAACGAAATCATATTTTATAGGACACCTAGCGGTGAGCAACGGATCGAAGTGGTTTACCGGGATGAGAATTTCTGGATGACGCAGAAGGCGTTGGCGGAGTTGTTCGGTGTGAAGGTTCCCGCCATTAACAAACACTTGAGTAATATCTACGAGTCTGGCGAACTCAACCAGCAGGCAACTGTTTCCAAAATGGAAATAGTTCGAATGGAAGGTTCACGGGAAGTGAGGCGCAAGGTGGATCATTACAATCTCGATGCCATCATCGCTGTGGGTTACCGGGTCAACAGCTATGAGGCGACGCAGTTCCGGATCTGGGCGACCAAGACGCTGAAGGAGTTCGTCATAAAAGGTTTTGTGCTGGACGACGAGCGACTCAAGCAGGGCAAAGATTTTGGCAAAGATTACTTTGATGAACTTCTCGAGCGCATTCGTGAAATCCGGGCTAGTGAGCGGCGGTTCTATCAGAAGATTACGGATATTTATGCGCTGTCGGTGGACTACGATTCTCAGGCGCCGATCACGAGGGATTTTTTGCTGCGGTTCCTGAACAGCTTTCTGGAATTATCAAGTTACCCCATTCTCGAAGATAAAGGAAAGGTGAGCGCACTGGAAGCGTAGCTCAAAGCCGAAGCAGAATTCTAAGTATTCCGTGAGCAGCAGGACCGGGAGTATGTATCAGACTTCGACCGAGAAGTGAAACGTCTTAAAGGTCAGAGCGACGAAAAATAATCTTCCGGTAACGCTGAGTGGCAAACGACGGAGGTAGTAATTTCTACTCCACTATTAACTTACCTTTCATAATGGCGAAGTGGCCCGGGAAGGTGCAGAGGTAGGGATATTCGCCGGCTTGTGCTGGTGCTGAAAATTCGATGGTGTCGGTTTCCCCAGGACCGAGCATTTTAGTGGAGGCGAGGATAGCTGATTTGTCGTCGGGCAAGTAGGTGGGTGCTTTGGTGGCTGCGGACATGGCCCAGGCGTTGAAGGCAGAAAGATCCATCGGTTTGAGCAAAACCCAATTGTGCGACATAGCCTGTTTCGGCATTTTGCCTATGTTGGTGAAGACGATCCGGATCTTCTCTCCCGTCTTGGCTCGAATCTCGGTAATATTGTACTGCATCGTGTCGTTGCCAGTTATTTGGATCGTTCGCATACCATCCGCAGGTGCTTGGGCAGGCGGTGGGGGCGCAGTTTGCTCCGGTTCTGATTTACCACAACCGGATAAAACTAGTCCGATCGAGGCTATAGTTAATAACAGAAAGAAATTGAGTGATTTGATCATAACCGAAACTAATCCAGAAAACGCTAATTCGCCTTGATGCAGATCAAGGTAATTTCTCTTTGTTTGAGGCATTTTGTAAGCATGTCTCTACGATTGAGTGGTTCTATCTTTGTAGCTTGTAGCTTATTTGCCCTGCAACTGCTTGGCGCTGAAAGGGTGTTTGAGGTGAATGGCGTCATTCGAGGCAAACTGCTCGACGGTCGTCCAGTAATCGAGCAGGAGGAAATTCCCGGTTACATGATGGCGATGACGATGGTCTTCAATGTTTCGGATCACTCTGAGATTGTGAATTTGGAAGCAGGCGATCGAGTGAGGTTCAAATTTCATGTGAGTGAGGATTCCTCTTTTGCTGATCAATTTATCGTTCTGGCTAGAGGAGCTGATTCGTCGGTCGTCGAAAGGGTCTCGAATGGTTTTCAGCAGTCGTTAGGCCCCGGAGATTTGTTTCCAGAATTCCAACTTAAGAATGAATCGGCTGCTGCAATTACCGAAGACATTCTCTCGGATAAATTCACGGTCGTAACATTTATGTTTACCCGTTGTCCGGTCCCGGAGTTTTGTCCACTCCTGGCTACCAGGTTTTCGGCCATTCAAAACCAGGCACAGAGTGATCCGCAGTTTGGGCTCAGGATTCGGTTGCTGAGTATCACTTTGGATCCAGACTTCGATACACCGGCTGTTCTTTCCTCCTATGCCAAACTGGTGGGGGCCGATCCGAATAGGTGGAGCTTTGCCACTGGAGAAATGGATCAAATTACGTCGTTAACCCGCGCTTTTCAGATGGGCGTCAAACGCGGAAACGCCTCCTTGGACCATACATTGATCACAGCTTTGGTTGGACCGGATGGACGATTAATCCATGTGTGGCCTGGTAATCGCTGGCAGCCGGAGCAGGTTTTGGAAGAGGTCAAAAACGCTGAGATAGCGGGATCGTGTTGTGTGGGAGCTGAGTGCGAGGAGTAGCCAGGAGATTTCGCAAGGAGTCATAGATTGACGGAGAAGTAAATCTGTCCGAAAGGTTACTTAACTAATTTTTTCCGTTATCAGGTGAATAAGTCATTCGATGTGTCGTCCTAGTATATGATGTTATCTCTGTTAATAAGCTTACGTTGCACGTCCGTTGCCTCAATCGTTGGAATGCACCCTTTGGTCTATGAAAAATTTTGAAGTGGTCGTAGATCTACATTACAAGAATCTCTACTATTTTGCTCTCAATCTGACCAGGAATGGGGCGGATGCCGAGGATCTGGTACAACAAGCCTTTTTGAAACTGGCAAAAAGCTATGCTTCGATTCGAGATATGACCAAGGTAAAAAGCTGGTTGTTTTCAACATTGTATCGACTGTTTATCGACCAAAAAAGGAAATTCAGCCGCCACCCAGAAATACAATACGAAGAAACGTCCTCGGATGCACTCATTGCAGAGCCTTCTCGTATAGGACAACATGTCGACTCCGCGACCGTTGTTACAGCTCTGAAGAGTCTCAAGGAATCTTTGCGTGTTCCCCTGACGCTTTATTACTTTGAGCAATACAGCTATCAGGAGATTGCTGATGTAATGGAATTGCCTGTGGGAACAGTCATGTCGCGCCTCTATCGAGGAAAAGCCGAATTATACAACCAACTTAAGGATCCGCAACCGCAAGCGAAGAACGGCAATATTTAATCGCTACACATCATGGATATTTTAGAAGCAAAACAAATTCTTAGCGCTTATCAAAGTGGCAAAGATCATTTTTCTGATCCGCACATGCTCGAAGCGCTAGGCCTGCTCGATAAAGAGCCCGAGCTCGCTGCTTGGTTTGAAAATCAATTGGCTTTCGATCGTCAAGTTCAAGAGGCACTGGCTGATGCCCCAGACATCGATGGATTAAAAGACGCGATTTTGGCGGACTATCGCAAGGCACGCCATAACAAGGTTGTCAGTTATATTCGCTGGGCTTCTGCCATTGCCGCAGTACTTCTTATAGGGGTTGGTGGATTCCTGGGCTACGCTGCCAATTACAACAGTAAGATGCACGACTATGCCACTCTTCGCGAGGGAATGTCTCATTTTATCGCAAAGTCATACTTCATGCTCGATTACATGGACAAGGATCTGGCGAATATTGAGGACTGGCTCCAGGATAAGGACGCACCCCTGTATGAGTCCGTTCCAGCTCTGTTAGCACAGAAGGAGCCCATTGGCTGTAAGAAGATGGAGTGGCAAGGACATGAAGTCTCCCTCGTGTGCTTTCACCGTGAAGACGGAAAAATTATTCACATGTTTGTTGCTGAACGCTCCGGATTCACCGAGGAAGCGATCGCCAACCTCGATAAGGTATTGCTGAGCCACGATCTTGAAACGGGCGGTTGGGTGACTGATACTCATGTTTATTTGCTTACCGGATCAGAGCCTGGGGTAACCGTGAGGGAATATCTTGGATAGGTCGAAATGTCTGAAGGGAAACGGAACTTCTTCGGAGAAGTTTGGGAAGGGCTTTTTGGCCATGACGGAATGCCTGGTTTGATTCAATCTTATCAACAAGGAGAATCGCGTAACCTCGCGAGGTGACTTTCAGGCAAAGAAACGCTCCGGTATGTGTACCTCGAGCTAATGGTCGCGTGGAAAGCTAAGAGGTGACTACGGGGTATTGTTTCAAAGTCTGATCCGCAGTTAAAAGAGTCCACCCATTGGCAATCGCATGGGCGACAAGCAAACGATCGAAAGGGTCACGATGTATCGCCGGCAGTTTGCCTAACATGAAAATACCAGCATCCGTAATAGTTCGATAGCCAAGCCCTGATTTTTCCAGGCAAATGCTTAAATATTCGTTTGGAGGGACAGGCAAGGGGAGTTTACCCAAGTCGTATTTGATTTGTATTTCCCATGTGGATGCCTGATGAAAAAGGTAACGTGCGTCCGGTTTCGACAAATGGGTTTTCAGGTCTTTTGTTATTTTGGGACTGTTCTGAAATAGCCACAGGGCCACTTGGGTGTCCAGGAGGTAGGTGGTCATTTACGCTCTGTAAAAATCACTTTCAAAGCTCTCTAACGGATCATCAAAATCATCAGGGATTGCAAATTCCCAGGGGCTGACCCCAAACCGCACAGGACCCGGTGCATCCGTTTCGAACGGACGGATCTCGCCAAACGGAATATTCCGGTCGCACAAGATCACCGTTTCGCCAGCTTTCACCTTTTGGGCGTATTTTGAAAGGTGCGTCTTGGCTTCATGGATGTTAATTCTGATCATTGAACCAAGCTTAACTTAGTCATTAACTGAGTCAAGTATTTAGTCCGAATTATCAGGTGGTTTGACGACAGGTACGCGTGTTTGTATTCTAACTGGCTCCGACCCGAGCGAGACGACGGACCTCGCTGCCAAATTGCCAGACCTCGTAAACAAGCTTGTAAAAGAATGGGAGACAAACGGGCATTATTCAAAGCGCCAATAGACCGAGTAATGGTCGATTGCCAATTGATTAACCAAGGCTGCTTTGGAGCCGCCTGCCGAAATGAGTCTGAATCTGGCTTGTTTACTGGACTGGATTAGGATTGGAACTTTCCCCGAAAAACGCAGATTTCACCCTTTACAACAAAGGGAGGGCCAGCTTTTATGGTCCGCTTTTCCGAATTTCTCATGCAAAAAACAAGAAAGTCTGTTGCTAAACGTTTCAAGATCACCGGAACGGGTAAGGTCATGCGCCGTAGCCCGAACCGTCGTCACTTGTTGTCCAGTAAATCAGTTAAACAGAAGCGCGCCAGTGGTCACGATAAAGAAGTCTCAAAAGGATTTTCTGCTATTATCCACAAAGCGCTTCCGCACAGCAAGCGCACTTAGAAACACTCTAATAACCGACCGTTCAGGCGACATTTTATGTAGGCGGCCTGCCGGTTCTAAACTTCAAGGAAACTTAAAAACATGCCTAGAGCAACCAACGCACCCGCATCACGTAAACGCCGTAAGCGCGTTATAAAACAGGCCAAAGGCTATTGGGGAAATCGTTCCCGCCTTTTCCGTTATGCTCACGAGGCCGTTAACCACGGCCAACAATACGCTTTCCGCGACCGGAAAAACAAGAAGCGCACCTGGCGTGCTCTTTGGATCGTCCGGATCAACGCAATGTGCCGTACCTACGAAACGACTTATAGCCGTTTTATGAATGGACTTAAGAAGGCCGGGATCGAACTCGATCGGAAACAGCTTTCGGAATTGGCCATTCACGACGAGACCGCGTTCATCGCACTCATCAATAAGGCTAAAGAAGCTCAGGGAGCTTAGTCCGAGGCATACGACTTAAGGACACATTAGACCCGCATAGCTCCATGGAGGATACACTCAAGGCCTTAGTATCCGAGGCTGAGGAAGGAATCCCATCGGTTCATACCCGCCCGGAATTTGAAGCATTCAAAGCTCGCTTTGTCGGCCCCAACGGTTCGCTGAAGGATGCCATGCGTGGCATGGCTCAGGTTCCCAAGGAAGACAAACCGAGGATAGGACAGCTACTCAATAAAACCAAGCAGGAGTTGGAGGCGATCTTCCAGGCTGCCCTGGACAAGATTGAAACGACCGAGCTAGCAGCAAAGCTGGGGGATCCGATTGATCCGTCATTGCCCAGTCCAGATCCTGTTCCCGGCAACTTGCATCCGCTGACACAGGTGCGAAATGAGATCGTGCGTGTTTTGAAATCGGTTGGATTTATTGTGGCCGAAGGACCTGAAGTCGAAACCGAGCACTTTTGTTTCGATGCATTAAACACGCCGAAGGATCACCCTGCACGAGACCTGCAAGACACTTTCTACCTTCCAACTGATGCGACAGTGGGGAATGTATCGAAGCATGCGGACGAGCGTTACTTGTTACGCACGCACACTTCGACCGTGCAAATCCGTACCATGTTGGAGCAGGAACCACCGGTCAGGATTATTTCTCCCGGACGTTGTTTTCGCAGAGACACGACGGATGCGACTCACAGTGCCAGTTTCACCCAGGTTGAAGGACTCTATGTCGATAAAGGTGTTACGGTTCGTGACCTGAAGGCCATCTTGGATTTTCTATTGAAATCATTGCTCGGATCGGATGCCAAGACACGATTCCGCCCGCACTTTTTCCCCTACACTGAACCCAGTTTCGAGATGGACGCACAGTCCTCGCATCTGGCCAAGGTAGGTAAGGATTGGGTTGAGCTTGGTGGGTGCGGTATGGTCGACCCCAATGTTTTCACTGCCGTCGGTTATGATCCTGACGTTTATTCCGGTTATGCCTTCGGGTTTGGGATCGAGCGGATCGCCATGATTCTCTACGGCATCGACGACATCCGTTATTTCTATCAAAACGACTTCAGGTTTCTGAAGCAATTTTCCTAAACGTCATGTTAATTTCTCTTAGCTGGTTATCCGACTATGTGGACCTCTCGGACAAAACGACCGAGGAGATTGAGTATGCCATGACAATGATCGGGTTCGAGGTGGAAGGTATTAAAAATACCGGATTGCCTGATCTACCCAATGTGGTGGTAGGAGAAGTTCTTGCACGTGAGCAGCATCCTGATGCGGATCGGCTTGGCGTCTGCGAGGTCAATGTGGGTGAAGCAGAGACTCTGCAAATCGTTTGTGGAGCGTCTAACTATAAAGTCGGTGACCGCGTGCCGGTAGCCAAAGTAGGCGCACGCCTTCCAGGGAATTTTAAAATCAAAGCCTCCAAGCTCCGTGGCGTTGAATCGTTTGGAATGATGTGCAGTCCTCGTGAGCTTGGCCTTGGAGCGGATCACGAGGGGTTGATGATACTTGAGAACCATCCTGAGATCGGCACTCCCATCAACGATGTGTTTCCCGATTCCGATATCGTCTTGGATATCGAAGTGACCCCAAATCGTCCCGATTGCCTCAGTCATGTAGGTATTGCCCGGGAGATGGCGGCTTACTATGGCAAGGCACTTACTTACCCCATACTGGAAACCGACTTTGATGGCGTTCGGAAAACAGGAGAACATGGTTTGATTACCGGGGTTGATGTGCAGTCTCCGGAAGATTGTCCGAATTATTACGCCCATAGCATCAAAGGCGTTAAGATGGGTTCGAGCCCGGATTGGTTGAAGCGTTATCTTGAAGCCGTTGATCAAAGGCCGATTAACAACGTGGTGGATATCACCAACTTCGTCCTGCACGAGTTCGGTCAACCTCTTCATGCGTTTGATGCCAGCAAGATTAAAGGAAACAAGATTGTTGTTCGTAAAGCATCGGAAGGTGAAAAGATCGTCACTCTCGATGACAAGGAACGGACTTTAAAATCCAATATGCTGGTAATCGCCGATGCGGAAAAGCCATTAGTGATTGCAGGTGTAATGGGATCGGTCGATGCTGGGGTGGATGACAACACGGTTGATATCGTTTTGGAATCCGCTTATTTCGATCCGTCCGGAATTCGGAAAACGAGCCGAACCCTTGGGTTGTCTTCAGACAGTTCCTACCGCTTCGAACGTGGCGTAGATCCCAAGGGTGCAAACTTCGCTGCCCTGCGCGCCATTGACTTGATTTTGGAAATTGCCGGTGGGGAGCTGGTTGGGCCTTACATTCAAGCAGGCTCGGAACCCAGCACCGAACAAGAGATCAATTTAAACCCTCAATTTATTCGCGATGTGGCTGGTTTTGATATTCCAGACCAAAAAATTCGTGAGATTTTCGAAGCACTTGAATGTAGAGTCACCGGTAACGAGAACGAGTGGGTGGTTCATGTGCCTAGTTGGCGTGGTGATCTTTATCGTCCTGCTGATCTTGCCGAGGAAGCGATCAGAATGTTTGGCACGGACCAGATTCCTGACGCTCCTGTGACGGTGGCCGGGCTCATTCAAGACGATGCGAATACAGCGACTTTGAACGAGCGGTTTTCGACCTATCTCGCTGGGCAACATTTTCAGGAGTGCGTGCACTACAGTCTTCGCTCAGGCGAGGAAGCCAAGCAATGGTTCAGTCGATTCAGCATGGATGCCCTTAAGTTGGCGAATCCGTTTACCTCCGATCAAACTCACCTGCGCGTATCCTTGATTCCCGGATTGCTCGACACCTTGAAGTTAAACTTCGCCCGCAAAACGGGAATGGAGCGTGTTTTCGAAGTAGGAAAAGTATTCCATGAACACAACGGTCAGATTTTCGAGATGGTGTCTGTGGCTTTTGCCATATTTCAGCCCGATAAAAGTTCCTCCTGGAAAAGCCGTGAGCCGGCAGATTTTTATACCTCGAAGAATATACTCAACGCTCTTGGCCAATTGGCGAATCTCAAGCTTGATGAAGTGGGTTACAAGAATCTGGCCTGGGGTACCACGATTTGGCAGGAAGGTCATTCCGCCCATGTCGGCAGTTTTGCCGACAACGGTTTTGAAGCCATCCTTGGGATGCTCAACGTAAACCTGGTAAAGGATTGGGATCTGGATGGTACCGTGCTTGCTGGTAGCATCGAGATCCTGCCGGAGAAAGTGACTCTTGGTCACGATATTGTTAAGTTTAAACCGTTCAGTCAGTTTCCTCCCGCTGAAAAGGACCTGGCACTTGTGGTGGATGAGTTTTTGCACGCCGAAACAGTGCGTCGCGAGCTCGCCAAGATTACCAAGCGGGCGGTGAACAATCGCTACGAGCTGGAATCGGTTACCGTCTTCGATGTTTATTCAGGAGGAGGCCTTCCGGCTGGTAAAAAGAGTTTGGCTTTCAATATGAAATTTCGCTCGAACGATCGCACGCTTACGGACAAGGAAGTCGGTGAGGTTTTCAGCGCAGTTCAAAAAGAAATCGAATCATCAACGCCTTACCTGGTGCGGTCCTAAGATGAGTGAAAAGGGATCCATTGATATCGACTACGTCGCGAACTTGGCACGCATCGAATTGTCTGATAAAGAACGCCAACGCTTCTCTGCTCAACTCGGAAGTATCTTGGATTATTTCGAGCAGTTGAATGCCGTGGACGTCAGTGATGTGGAACCGATGGCCCACGCATTTCAAGTGGAGAACGTTTTGCGGGAAGACATATCAGTCGAAGGTTTCGATCCTGAAACCGCGGTTCAGCATGCCGCTGCCAAACGCAATAACATGGTTCAAGTACCAAAGGTTATCGACGGCTGAATCCAGACTACGGGTACAAGATGGCAGACGATCTTCATTTTAAAACTCTTTCCGGCCTGCAGGACTTATTATCTGCTGGCGATATTTCTTCTGTGGAATTAACCAATGCGTTGGTAGATCGGAAAGAAGCGGTGGATCCGCAGGTTCAGGCGTTTAACTCGCTCGATAAGGATTACGCGCTTTCTCAAGCGGAAGCTTCCGATAAACGTCGTGCTGCCGATGAATTGTTGGGAGCCCTCGATGGAATTCCCATTGGTCTCAAGGATGTGATCGCGGTAAAAGACCTGCCTTTGACCTGCTCGAGCAAGATGCTTGAGCACTTTGTATCTCCCTACGATGCCACTGTATCAACCCGACTGAAGGATGCTGGTGCGGTGTTGTTTGGGCGACTGAACATGGATGAGTTTGCCATGGGTTCTTCAACCGAGAACTCGGCTTTCAAAACTACGTTTAATCCCTGGAATCTGGAGCGAGTAGCTGGTGGATCCAGTGGTGGTAGCGCCGCGGCTGTATCAGCTGGTTCGGTACCTGTTTCCCTTGGAAGTGATACCGGTGGTTCGATCCGCCAGCCCGCTTCGTTTTGCGGAGTGGTTGGATTTAAACCAACCTACGGTCGCGTTTCCCGTTTTGGATTGGTGGCCTATGCCTCCTCTCTGGACCAAATCGGCCCGTTTGGCCGTTCGGTAAAAGATGTGGCGACGGTGCTTCAGACGATTGCCGGACACGATCCCAAAGACTCCACTTCCATATACCAGGAGGTACCTGACTTTAGTGAAGCTTTGGGGACAAAGAAAGGCCCCTGGAAACTTGGAGTTCCCAAAGAATACTTTGGAGATGGCCTGGATCCTGAAGTGAAAAGTACTGTTCAAAAAGCGATCGATTGGTACGCCGATCAGGGGTGCGAGATCCAGGAAGCGAGCATGCCAAACATGAATTTGGCTATTGCGACCTACTACATAATCGCGACGGCAGAGGCTTCCTCAAACCTGGCACGATTTGATGGCGTTCGCTATACGCATCGAAGCAAGGACGTTGAAAACGCCATCGACCTGTATTTTAAAAGCCGGGCGGAAGGTTTTGGTGAAGAAGTGAAGCTTCGGATTATCCTCGGTACTTATGTGCTTAGTTCTGGTTACTACGATGCCTATTATTTGAAGGCTCAGAAGGTACGCTCGTTGATTCGCCAGGATTTCATGAGGGCCTATGAATCGGTCGACGCATTGCTCACCCCTACATCCCCATTCGTATCGTTTAAAGCGGGCGAGAAAACGGACGACCCACTCCAGATGTATTTGGCCGATATCTATACCATTTCGGCTAACCTCGCCGGTATTCCTGGAATATCTCTGCCCTGTGGTAAAAACTCGGAAGGATTGCCCATTGGACTACAGATCCTGGGTAAACCGTTTGGCGAAGCCGATCTTCTGGCGATTGCGAATGCCTATGAAGAGGCCCACGATCACTCGAACCAGCACCCGAAGATTTAAGGAATTAACCACGAATGGACACGAATGAACACGAACCTAATGTGGATGCATTGTCTGTAAACAATGTAGGAGCTGCTTTAGCTGCGATCCGTATGCAAAGGTTGCCAATCTGGGGAGTGGCGTTCCCAGGAAAATCGCGGTTAAAACCGCTCCTACAATTTCTTCCATATTTAGTTGATTAACTTTTAAGCTCCATGGAATACGAAGTCGTCATAGGTTTAGAGGTGCACGTTCAGGTTCGAACGAAGTCCAAGATTTTTACATCGGTGGGGGTTGGGTTTGGACAAGAACCGAATACGTTGACGGACCCTGTGGTTCTTGGTTTTCCGGGGGCGCTTCCTGTGATTAATAAGGAAGCGGTCGAGAAGTCGGTTAAGGTGGGCATGCTTTTGGAAAGTACGATTCCCGAAGTAACCAAGTGGGACCGCAAAAACTATTTTTATCCTGACAGCCCCAAGAATTATCAGATCTCCCAGTTCGATCAGCCCATTTGTGAAGGAGGTAAGGTTGAGATCGAGCTGCCTGGTCCGTCGAGGAACATCATGGGTGAGCATAAATGGATTGAGCTCACGCGTGCGCATCTCGAAGAGGATGTGGGAAAACTCAATCACTTCGATGGCGACAGTCTGGTGGACTACAATCGTGCGGGGACTCCGTTGCTTGAGATCGTTACCGAGCCGGTTCTCCATACTCCGGATGAAGCATTTGCTTATTTAAATGCCCTGAGAAATCTCATGATTTACGGAGACATTTCCGACTGCGATATGGAGAAGGGGCAGATGCGTTGTGATGCAAATATCAGCATACGTCCGGTGGGTCAGCTAGAGCTTGGCGTAAAGGTTGAGATCAAGAACATGAACAGTAGCTCCGGTGTTAAGAATGGATTGGCCTATGAAATTCAGCGGCAGATTCAGGCCGTGAAAGCTGGTGGCACTATTCATCAGGAAACACGTGGTTGGGATGCTACTAAAAATGTGACCTACCATATGCGTTTCAAAGAGGAGTCCCATGATTACCGGTATTTCCCGGACCCTGATTTGATGCCGATCCGAATCGATGAAGCCTGGCGTGCACGCGTGAAAGCGACCATCCCGGAACGACCCTTTGATCGGCAACGTCGTTATTACGAAGCATTCGATTTACCATTCACAATAACTTCCGTCCTGATTCCTGATCCCGAATTGTGCGCGTTTTTTGAAGAAGCAGCCAAGGGTTGCAGTAAACCCCAACAGGCGGCCAATTGGTTGGTGAATAACCTTCTTGGTGAATTGGGGAATGCCGGGCTTTCTTTATCCGAAAGCAAAATAAAACCTGCTCATATCGCGGAGCTTGTAGGGCTGATCGATGAAGGTGCTATCTCCAACAATATCGCCAAGGAACAGGTATTTGGAACGATGTTTGAAACAGGCGAAATGCCTGCTGCTATCGTAGAAGCCAAGGGACTTAAACAGAGTAATGACACTGGAGAACTTGAAGGGTTTTGTCAGGAAGTGATCGATGCAAATCCAGGCCCCGTGGCGGAAATTCAAGCCGGTAATGAAAAAGCTATCAACTTTTTGAAAGGCCAGGTTATGAAGGCAAGCCGTGGCAAAGCCAACCCCGCTCTTGTGGATAAAGTGCTCAAGGAGCTAATTGATAAAAAAGGCTGAATTTGAAATTGAAGCTTTTCTAAGTAGGGTTGCGTCCTTTGTCTCAATCAAGTTATCAGAACTGAATTTTAATTTATGAGTGGAAAAGATTTTTCGGAAGTCGTCGACCTGGTCATCAAGGACGATTCTCGATTTGGCAAAGGCGCTTACTACTTCGTTCGTAAAGCTTTGGATTTCACCGTTAAGGAAATTAGCGAATCCAAAGAGGTCAGGACGAGTCATCATGTTTCTGGCCAAGAGCTTTTGGAAGGTATCCGCAAATATGCTCTCGATCAATTTGGTCCTCTAACCATGACTGTTTTTAATGAGTGGAATGTCACCCGTTGTTCTGATTTTGGTGATATTGTGTTCAACTTGGTTGAATACGGTGTGCTAGGAAAAACGGATACCGATCGGCGTGAAGATTTTAGTGACGGATACGATTTTAAATCAGCATTTCTGAAACCGTTTGCTCCTAATAATCGTCGAATTCCTTCGTTTGGAGAAAGAAAAGGTAAAGACCAATTAAACGGCGGGTTACCCTGAATATCATTTTAATGGATCCACTTAATTCTGTTTTGCAGTCTTTGTTCGCTGAACCCGTTCACAGAAAAACCTTAGATAATGGTCTGACTATACTTGTCCGCGAGGATACGAGTAGTCAGGTAAGCTCTGTCCAGTTGTGGGTAAAAACGGGGAGCATACATGAAGGATCACTTCTTGGTGCCGGTTTATCCCATTACTTGGAGCACATGTTGTTCAAGGGTACCGAAAAGAGAAATGGGAAACAAATCTCCCGTGAGGTTCAAAGCCTGGGGGGACATATCAACGCCTATACTTCTTTTGATCGTACGGTTTATTACATTGATCTACCTAGCGAGCATACAAGTGGCGCTATCGAAATTCTTGCGGATGCCTGTTTCAACTCCACTTTGCCGGCTGAGGAAGTGGATAAAGAGCGTGAGGTCATTTTGCGCGAAATCGACATGGGGCTCGACGATCCAGACCAGCAGTTGAGTAGGGCACTGTTTGAGACAGCCTACCGGACTCATCCCTACAAGTACCCGATTATCGGCTACAAGGATATTTTTAAGACAGTAACGCGTGACGAATTAGTTGACTATTACCATAAGCGGTATGTGCCAAATAACGCAGTGCTTGTTGTAACAGGAGACGTTAAAGCAGAAGACGTTTTTCAGGCAGCTTTAGAAATAGTTGGTGGACTTCCTCGTGCCCGCTTGGAGTCTGTCTACATTCCAGCTGAGCCCGTTGGACTGGCAAAACGAGAACAAAGTCTCATGGGTGACGTGAATATCAGTCGTATTGGCTTAGGGTTTTCTATTCCAGGATTGCATCATGAAGACGCCGCCGGGGTGAGCTTGTTAGCAGCAATCCTTGGGAGTGGAGATAGCTCAATCCTCTGGAAGCGGTTGAGACAGGAAACTGGGATTGTTCATCATGTGGATGTTTCTGCCTGGAATCCTGGGAGCTCTGGGCTGATGTGGGTTTCAATGATGGTGGACCCAGAAAATCGAGAGGCCGCACTGGAAGCGTTTTGGAAGGAGATCGAGAGCTTAAAGCAGACCTTAATTGACGAAACTTTGATCTTGAAAGCTCAGCGCCAGGCCATGGTGAGTGAGATCAACAATCGAAAGACCATGAGTGGACAGGCAGCGCGCATAGGGGCTGCTGAAGTCGTGGTTGGTGACATAGACTACTCCAGGATTTTTCTGAAAAGAATTCAAAAGGTCTCGGCTGAAGATTTACAACGATTGCTGCAGTCCTATCTGGTTGAAGAACGGTTGACGCAAGTCACTTTCGATCCAGCGAATGAGCAGGTTGAGGAATCTGGAGCCAACGTTTCTGACGCACAAAACCACCTATTTGATGAGCGGACGCTTGAAGGTGGTTCGAGGCTCTTGTTTCAGCAAAGTGAAAACTTCCCTAAAGTGCATATCCGGGTCGTTTTCAAGGGAGGGGCATTATGGGAAAATCCCGATCAGCGGGGAATCACCTCTTTGGCAGCGATCATTTTAACAAAGGATACTGAGACTAACTCCGCCCTCGAGGTCGCCACGAAGATCGAATCGGTGGGTGGTTCTTTCTCCGAGTTTTCAGGGAATAATACTTTTGGTCTTAGTTTGGAAGTACTGCCTCAAGATACCGATCTTGCGTTGGAATTATTAGAGCAGAGTTTACTGCACTTGAAATTGGATGTATCCACTTTCGAGGTAGAGCGGGATGGTCAAGTGGCCCACGTCAAGGAAAGCCTGGATGACATCGTCGAATTTGGGATTCGAGAATTGCGAGAAAAGTTTTTTGGCGAAGTCGCCTATTCAGTAAGTTCTGACGGTCGAATAGAAGATCTTGAGAAACTGTCATTGGAAGAGGTGCAGTCTTATTTGAAGACACTTGTTACGGCAGGAAATTGTGTGGTCGCTGTAAGTGGCCAGTTCGATCGAGCAGAGATTGAGCCCAAATTGGAAACGTTGTTGAACCGGTTACCAAGACGGATTCTTCCTGACCGTACCGTTACTCTCGATACTCCTGCCCAGGTTGGTAGAGAAGAGGTTTTTATGGACCGTCAGCAGGCAGTGGTATTCCAGGCGTTTCCCTGTGTCGGCGTATGCCAGGATGACCTCATGCTGTTAGCATCAGTGTTAGACGAGCTCTTCAGCGGAATGAGTAGTCAACTCTTTGAACGGGTTAGGGATGATCTTGGACTTGCTTATTATGTAGGGAGTAGTCGCGTTATAGGAATGGATACGGGGATGCTTTTTCTTTATGGCGGAACCCAACCTTCAACTGCCCAGGCGGTGCTCGATGAAATGACTGCTGAGGTCGAACGAATTCAGTCGGGAAAAGTGGAGTCAGATGAATTTGCGCGGGTTAAAACCCGGTTAAAAGCTCAGCGGCGAATGAGTATGCAAACTATTGGTTCTCGCGCTATGCAAGCGGCACTTAATGTGACCTACGGCTTGCCTGTGAATGATTGGATGAACTTCGACGATAAGCTGGATCAAGTCACCGTTGAAGACCTGGCCGACTTCGCTGCCAAATTCTTTTCTGCTGACAAACGACTTGAGCTGATTGTTCGTCCCGAGAAGAGATAATCAAAAAGTTATCTTACTTTTTTGGATACCTCGTTTGAGGAGTGCATTCTTGAGTTTCTCTGAATTAAAGGAATCTCCTGGTTTAATCCCATTTTTTGCAAACCATCCTTGGTTCATTTCAAGGGCAATGAGTAGATCGTCCCTGCGGGACTTCACGCTGGTTTCATCCATGGGATACATAGGATACACTTCTCTTAAAACTCCATCGGAGGTGAAGAAAGCTATATCGAGGGCTATCTTCGTATTCCGCATCCAGAAACTCATCTGTTTGGGCGGATCGTAGAAGAAAATCATACCCCGATTTTCGCCCATAGAAGTTCGGTTCATGAGGCCCTTCGCCATTTCGGCCTGTTTGTAAACAATTTGAACTTCTATCGTTTTGTCTCCCAGTTGTATTTCAAACCATTGGTTGACTGGGGCGGGCTCTGCTTTTGCTTCGTCACTACATCCGCTCAGAAGAAAGGTGAAGACTGAAAGGACAAGGAAACTTAGACCTGAATGAGTCCTGATGAATTCTAAATATCTAGACATTATTCCAAAGGAGTTAAATGGTGTTGCTTCATGGTAAAAAGCAAAAAACACCGAATTGTTGCCGATTGTAATTATGCAGACACTGAGCAAGATCCAGATCAAAAATGGCTTGCTGGTTTCTTCGTCCCTGATCGTTTTCTGAGTTTGAAAATCGGTCGAAAAAAAATCGGCATATTTAGTGAGCTTGAAATAAACCGTGCCAAAAATGAATCTCAGTTAACCGACGTATTATCGATGGTGGCTGTTGAGCGTTCGGCTAAAGAGTGGCTTGGTAAAAGTGCAGCAACGGTTGTTGATCAAATTACCTGGCTAGCCAATGTTTACCACATCGATCTATTCCGAGTCCCGCAGAATTTTCCTGTTTGGATTTCTGAGGGATTGCATCGACATAATTTTGATTTCCAAGTGATTGAAGGTGCTCTGTTTCCTAAACGACTTGAAAAGTCAGCCCTTGAAGCTGAATTGATTCGAGAAGGAAACCGTTGCTCTGCTGCTGGGTTCAGGGTGGTTAAGAAAATTCTTCAAGCTTCCCAGATCCGCAATGGCTTTATTTATTTCGAAGGCAAAAAACTTACCAGCGAACGTTTACGTGAAGAAATCGAATTCGTCTGTTTGCGAATGGGGGGCGTTGCATTACACACTATTGTTGCGGGAGGAGACCAAGCTTGTGATCCTCACTGTGGAGGTTCTGGTTCTCTCAAGGCGAATGAACTAATCATTGTGGACATCTTTCCCCGAATGAAGAAACACGGTTATTTTGGTGATATGACCAGGACCTTCCTGAAAGGGAAGGCATCCGATGCCCAAAGAAAGTTGGTTAAGACGGTTCGTGCCGCACATAAGCTTGGGATCTCGATGATAAAAGGAGGCATCCAGGGCAATAAAGTTCATGAAGCTATAAACAAACTATTCAGAGATGCAGGTTTTAAAACAGAGCGGGTAAATGGAGTTCCGACTGGGTTCTTCCACGGTACCGGACATGGTCTTGGCTTGGAGCTTCACGAACCCTTACGTATAGGAGCCAATAAACTTACGTTGAAACCGGGATTTGTTTTAACAATTGAGCCAGGTTTGTATTATCCAGGCTTGGGTGGATGTCGGATTGAGGATGTGGTTTGGCTTACAAAAACTGGGTGTGAAATGCTTTCCAGGGCTCCATATCAGTGGGAGTTCGCCTAGGCATGTTTTCAATTTATTCGTCGGATGAATTGAAAACCCTACATCTTTTCCAAAGTCCCGATCCCTAAAAGGGCCAAACCCGTTTCAAGAATAAGTAAAGTGCGTTGGCAAAGCATGAGGCGGCGATCACGAGTACCCGGATCTTCTACGTTTACTTTATCGGCACTGTAAAAGGAACTATATGCGCCAGCGAGTTCGTACAAGTAGGTACACAGGTGATGGGGTCTTAAATCAATCAACGCCTGATCCAATACAAATGGAAATCCGGATAGCTTTCTCGCCAAGGCAATTTCTGTGGTGGTTTCAAGAAGGTTGGCTTCGGTTAGTTCCGCATTCTCAGCTACCCCGGTTTTTCTAAAAATACTTTTTATTCGCGCGATTGCATATAGCATATAGGGCGCTGTGTTGCCATCCATGCTCAGCATTTTATCCCAGGAAAAAATGTAGTCCGTTGACCGATTTTGCATCAGATCCGCATATCGCACGGCAGCAATGCCAACGGTTTCGGCAATCTCATTTTTTTCATTTTCCGAAAAATCCGGACTTTTTTCTTCGACTGTTTCCCGCGAGCGTTCGACGGCCTCATTAAGAAGATCGTTTAATAGAACCGGAGTTCCGCTTCTCGATTTTATTGGTTTACGATCTTCACCAAGAATAGTCCCGAAATATACGTGGTGAAGTTCGGGGATTTTGTATTCTTTGGCTTCAAACCACTCTTCAATGGTTAAGAAGAGTTGTTGGAAATGGTCCCTTTGGCGGTCGTCAGTAACGTAGATGATTTGAGCCGCATTGAATATTTCGAGACGGTAGAGAACGGTAGCAAGGTCAGTGCTTGCGTAGTTACTAGCGCCGTCCGATTTCCGATAAAGAAAAGGCTGGTTTTTGAAACGATTATGTTCGGGAAAGAACACCACCCAGGCACCTTCGCTTTTTTCACCAACTCCTGTTTCCTCGAGTTCATCATAAACGCGCTGAACTTTGTCACGGTAAAAGCTTTCACCCAACTCGTAATCGAAATCAATGCCGAGCCGATCATAAATTTTGTGGAAACCGAGACTGCTGATTCGATTGATCGCTTCCCACATAGCGACGTTTTTGGCATCGCCTTCTTGGAGTTTAACAAGCTCCTCACGTGCTTCGATAAGAGCTTCTGGATCTTCGTCTGTGACCTTGTTTCCCCATTTATAAAGTGCTTCTAGTTCAGCCAAAGGATCCTCGTGCTGAGATTGTAAATCGAAGCCCTTTCGTTTTATGGCAAGGATCAACTTGCCGAAGGCAGTGCCCCAGTCACCGATATGGTTGTCTCCAATTACGTCCGCTCCGAAGTATACCAGTAATCGCTTAATGGCTTCACCAATGACCGTGGATCTGAGGTGCCCTACATGCATCTGCTTTGCCGAATTAGGTGAACCGTAATCAATAATGATTTTGTTACCTTTGAGTCGGAGGGCTGCAGCGTTCCTCAAATCGTCAGCCGTTCTGAACTTCGTTAACCATTCGAAATGAAATCGAGGACTCAGTTTAAAATTAATGAAGCCAGGCCCTGCTACGCTTAATTCAATCATATCTGGATCGAAGCATCCGGATGCAAGAAGTGCGTCTATGAGTGTTTCCGCAAGTGCTCTTGGATTTTTCTGGTTGCGCTTGGCAAAAGGTAATACGCCATTGGCTTGGTAGTCTCCAAATCTTGGATCGGCCTGGCGGACTTCCGGAGAAAAGTTTCCATCAAAATCAGGAAGTGTAGTTGCTGTACCTCCTAATGTTTCTTCAAGGCCTCTAGCAATGTCGAACCATATCGTCATCCCACAAACCAATGGGAGGTCGTTTTGAAACTGCAAGATTAGATTTTTTGCTCAATTGGCTTATCGGGAGTATGTTTAAAGATTACCTCCTTCGTAGAATAAGCTCGACAAAGAGGACCTAATTACCTACTACTTAAACCTTTGCAATTTTGGCCGCCGAGACCGTCCATGCTGGTCTATTAATTTTATGAGAAAAAAGATACTTGTACCCAAGAAATTCATAAAGCCGTCTTACTCCTACCTAGTAGAGAAAAAGCGCGATGGTGGTGAATTCTCCCCAGAAGAAATTCGATATATTGTAGATTCCTTGCTCGATAAGGAAATGCCTGAATATCAAATGGCCGCTTTAGCTATGGCTATCTATTTCCAGGGCATGTCCGCTCAGGAAACAGCTACTTTGGCTGAGGAGATGATGCTTTCTGGGGAAGTCGTTGATCTTTCACAGATCTCACGTCCCAAGATTGATAAGTACTCTACCGGTGGAGTAGGAGACAAGACTTCATTGGTGTTGCCTCCCCTGGCTGTTTCTTGTGGAGTTATAATGCCGATGATGGTTGGTCAGGATGAAGAATTCCTAATCAGCAGCTTGGACAAGCTTGATGCTATTCCTGGATTCAGTGGTCGTATGAGTCTAAAACAGTTTGTTGATCAGTTAAAGACAACTGGTTGCTGCATTGTTGAACAAAGCCCTGAAATTGCTCCAGTTGATGGAGCTCTTTACCGTTTGCGTCAAAATACGGCGACAATCCCTAGTTTACCGCTCATTACCGGCAGTGTCCTCAGTAAAAAACTCGCAGAAGGTGCGGAAGGATTGGTGGTTGATGTGAAGTGGGGGAACGGATCTTTCATTAAGGATGTTGAACAGGCGAGGCAATTAGCCCGATCCATTACCCGCGTAGGTCGCTCATTAAAGCGTCGCTGCGTGGCTCTTGTTACCGATATGAATCAGCCACTCGGCGATACGGTAGGAACAGCCCTCGAAATTCGTGAAGCGGTGGAATTACTTAAAGGAGAAGGTCCTGAGGATTTGAAGGAGCTCGTTCTTAAGCTAGGTATGGAGATAGTTCGCTTAGCTGGTGTGGCGGGATCTACTCTATCTGCTAAACAAACGGTGCTACGACATCTGAAAGATGGGTCGGCACTTGCCAAATTCAAAGAGTTGATTGAAGCCCAAGGCGGAGATTCAAGCTACATTGACAATCCGGATAAATTTCCTGTTGCGAAACATATTCGCAAACTACCTGCACCGAAGCGTGGTTATGTTCACACTATCAATGCCGGTATGATTGCTCGTGGAGTTCAGCTTCTCGGTGCCAACCGCGATGGGCGAAAGAAGCATGTTGATCCTGCTGTGGGCGTTTCTGAAATCAAGAAGGTCGGTACCCAGGTGAAACAAGGAGAGCCGTTGATGATGATTCACTACAATGACGAAGCAAAATTGGAAAGCGTGCTCGAATACTTCAAACAAGCATATCGTCTCGCGCCCAAACGTCCGAATCCTCCGCAGCTCATAGTCGAGCGCGTAGCTTAGGTCGCGGAAGCAACTATTTATCAAAAAACCGTTTCTGAAAAGATGCGGTTTTTTGTTGGAGATAATTGAATTAAATCTAAACCCTGCCCTGGTAGGATTTATCCGAAGTATTGATCTTTATTCTGTCTCCAACTTTTACGAAAAGAGGAACTTGTAGGACCAACCCGGATTCGGTTGTGGCAGCTTTAGTGGCAGCACTTTTACGGTGGAACTACTCCCGGTTTTCAAATTCCTTAATGTGACCTGGGTCCAACCTGATCCGCGCCCTTGAGTGCGGAACAGCATGTCTAAAACAAGGTGAGGCGTGCCGTTATAATCGATGACGCGTCCTTTACGGATGTCGGTAGGTGAAGCCATAAAATAGGAGTTTGGGTCGGTTGCTAGATTTTGATTCCTATGTTGTCAACCGCTTGGGAGTGCCAAAATTGGTGCTTTCCTTTTCTTTCTATATTATAAGGATACCACCCCATGAAACAAAGGTCCATTCTGCGCGAAGTGACCGCGAAAGGAAAAGCCGTTCACACCGGCGAGGAAGTAACCCTGACTATCAAACCTGCTCCTGTGGATCACGGTGTGGTTTTTCGTAGAGTTGATCTGTACGGTAAACCAGAGGTGAAAGCATCCATCGAGAATGTTTCGGAAGTTATTCGCAGCACAACTATTTCGGATGGCTACACCAAAGTTGAAATGACAGAACACCTGTTGAGTGTGCTCAACGGAATGGGTGTGGATAATGTGATGGTTGAGGTGGATGGAAATGAACTTCCCGTCTTTGACGGCTCCGCTAAACACTATTTAAATATGGTCCTCGAGGGTGAGCCTGTTGAACAGGACAAGGAACGGGAGTTTTACGTGCTCAAGGATCCTATTTCTGTCACCAATGGTAATCGCTCATTGGTAGCTTTGCCTTACGACGGCTTTAAGGTCACTTGCACTTCCACCGACCAGAAGGCGGTTCATACCCAACATCTCTCTATCGACATCGATCCCGACGTGTATGCAACGCAGATTGCTTCGGCCCGGACCTTCACGATTTACGAGGAGATCGAACCGCTTCTGAAGATGGGGAAGATTAAAGGCGGTAGTTTGGATTGTGCGGTTGTCATCAAGGGCGACAAGATTCTCTCAAAAGAACCTCTACGTTTTCCTGACGAGATGGTGCGTCACAAGATTCTGGATATTATTGGAGATATATTTCTCCTCGGGATGCCGATCAAGGCGCATATTGTTGGACTCATTCCTGGTCACGCTTTGAACGCCAAGCTGACCCGTGCCATTTATGAAAAAATGATTGCCGAGTCTGAAGCTTCCAAAAAGAAGGTTGAGAAAAAGGCCCCTAAACCGGTTGTGATATCAGATGCAACCGAGCTGGATATTCAACAATTACTGAATCTGTTACCTCATCGTTATCCATTCCTTATGGTGGATCGTGTGATAGAAATTAAGTCGGATACTACCGAGTTGACTGCCATTAAAAACGTAACGGTTAACGAGCCTCATTTTACGGGTCATTATCCGGGCAATCCAATCATGCCCGGAGTTTTGCAAATCGAGGCCATGGCCCAGGTTGCCGGTGTGCTGATGCTTTTACGTTGTGGCGGTGAAGGGAAGATTCCTCTCTTTATTAGTGCTGATAAAGTGAAGCTCAGGAAAATAGTTGTTCCAGGAGATCAACTGGTGATCGAGGCAAAGATTTTAAAACTCCGAGCTAACAAAATTGGAAGTGCTTCTGCTTCTTGCAAAGTTAACGGGGCCGTAGTCTCTTCTATGGAAATGATGTTCGCACTCGTAGCAGAAGAAGATTCTTAACACTTCATTTCATGAGTATTCATTCAACGGCTATAATTGAACCCGGAGCCAAAATAGATGAAAGTGCTGAAATTGGCGCTTATGCCTTTGTTGGCGCCGAAGTAACTGTTGGGCCAAACACCGTTATTCATCACCATGCTACCGTGGAAGGATATACCTTTTTAGGTGAGGAGAATGAGATTTTTCCCTATGCCTGTATCGGCACAAAAACACAGGATCTGAAATTCGACGGCGGAAAGCCTGGATTAAAGGTAGGCAATCAAAATACCTTTCGAGAATTCACTTCTATTCACGGAGGTACTCAAGACGGTAAGTTTACGAAGATTGGAAATAACAATGTGTTTCTCGCTTATGCACATGTTGCTCATGATTGCGTTATTGGCGACTTCCTCATTATGAGTGGTCAAAACGCCCTCGCTGGCCACTGCGTTGTCGGTAATCACGTCATCATCTCATGGGGAGCAGCGGGTCATCAGTTTTGCCGCTTTGGTGATTATTGTTTTGTGGGTGGTATGTCGAAAACGGTGAAGGACGTGCCACCGTACATGCTGATCGATGGACGTGACCCGGAAGTTAAATTCTTTAATAAAGTCGGGCTCGAACGTCATGGATTTACCAAAGAAGATCTTTCTGTGGTGAAATTCCTCTATAAGACTTTTTACCGCGAAGGATTAAATCGAAAACAGGCAATGGAAACTACATTGGCTTCGGATCATGCCAGTCATCCACGCGCTAAGGTTTTTCTCGACTTTATGGAAAGTAGCGATCGTGGCGTGTATTAAGGCGGGTTCCCGTTTTTTCGCTGCCAACTGTTCCCAATATCAATCCGCTTGCATAAGCGGACTAAGACCAGTCCTTTTGCCGTTCTCTGAGAGTAGTCAGGTAATCGAATGAAAACAGGCCAGTGTTGTGCCCATCGCTAAAATCAAATCGAATGGCATAGTTTCCCATGAATTCCCAGCCAGTTACCGTTACGCCTGGATACTTGTGACCGGGCTTACCTCCGTGCACTTTTCCCAGGATATCCATCTCGCCTATGTTTTCGGCACTCGGTGAAAATTCGCGCAGAAATGCCATCGGGAAATAATCTTCCTCTCCATTATGCCATAGGATAGCGATTTCCTGTCCAATTATTTGAACGTCTTTAGGACTTTTCATAAGGTGTTAGGGCCTCTTTTAGATTAAGTGTCGGCGGTTACTTCCGTTCGAATCTCATTCTTATACTCTACTCGTTGTGCGTGCTCCTTTTTCAATATACTCATGAAATTAATCTTACCCGTTTCCTTCAACTCGGGCGCTCCCGCCGCTTTTATATCCATGGTTGAAGCAAATAGATCATGCCAAGGTTCAAACATCTCGAGTTCTTCTTTCATCGGCATCCATCGCGGGCGAAACTGCGCTTTGAACATACGAACGCAGTTCGTCAGGAAATTTCTGAATGCCGTTTCCATACGGGATACGTGCACCTTCTTAAACATGCCAGGAACGGCGCCGAATACACTGATAAGAACTCCGAGGAATGTGTTCTTGTGAGACTTTGCTCCATAAAACTCAAAGTATATCCGTAGTTTCCAATAGCTCAGCATCTCCCGGCTTCCTACGTCCATATAGAGATTGGACGGAGCCATAGTCTGCGCATCGAGGATGTGCCTGAAGTAGTCCCGCGTGAATTTGATTCTTCCCTGATTGTAGAGTTTTCGAAATAGCTCTGTCCCCGGCAGTGCCATATAAAAACTTATCGCAATATCTTCCGATCCGGTTTCTGCGAGTTGTCTCACAAAAGACAGCGATTCTTTAAAGTGCTTCGGGGTATCATGTGGAAACCCAAGGACGAAAAAACAGGTCACATGGAGATCGTGCTTTACCGCGGCCTCCATACTTTTCAGGAGTTTATCTTTGTGAATCCTTTTCTTAATGAGCTCGCGCGTTTCGTCCGATCCGGATTCTGGAGCATATGCCATACTAACCATTCCACTCTTTTTCAGAAGCGCAGCCACCTCATCATCAATAGCCTCGGCTCGTGTTCCGGTCGGTAACTGCCAGGTAATATTCAAGTTTCGGTCGATTATCAATTGGCAGAAATCAACGATCCAATCTTTCTGAATGATGGCTGTTAAATCTTGAAGCGGAAAATTGGACGCTCCAAATTCGCGTATGTAATATTCCATTTCGTCCACAACCTTGGACGGTGTTCTCGCAACCCAGTTTGTTGTCCACATATTCGGGGAGGAACAATAGGTACACTGGTACGGACATCCGCGCGTTGCGAGCATTGGAATGGTGATCCCATCCGTGTCGATTCCACCAATCAAGCCATGCTTCCGATAGCTGGCCAAATCAAAAAGATGCCAGGCCGGTCGTGGGATATCGTCCAATGCGGCATTGCGCTGTCGTCTGGGATTTGTGATAACCGAATCACCTTCATGGTAGGCAATACCGGCGATTTCTTTATGTGAACTACCAGAGAAAATAGCCTCTGCCAGTTCAACACAGGTTTCTTCACCTTCTCCCATTACGACGAAGTTAACGTCCGAGGATTGTAAGCAAAATTCGGGCATCGATGAGACGTGCTCTCCTCCCACCATAATGGGTACGTCAGGAAATTTTTTTCTAATTAGCCGGACCAGCTGGACCACAATGGGCCATTCATGGGTGAAAATGGTACTTATCCCGATGAGTTTTGTGGCTTCATCAATGCGTTCAGTCATTTCCTCGATTTTAAGGCCCATGAGGAATCCTTTATAGGCTCGAGTCGTTTGCGTCGGATCTGCAGCTACTGCATCAACAATCTTTACGGTGTGTCCGGCAGCTTCAAGTGATCCAGCGACGTAGGCCAGACCGATGGGTGGGCTTACGGATGTTGTCGCAAATCGAAGGACATCTATAGCTGGAGGTCGGATAAGTGTAATCATCGCAACCGGGTTTAGGGTCCTCTTGGTTAAATGTCTATTCCTTTCGGTGTTTTGAACGATATCTCCAGTCGCCTGTTTCTATCCAAATCTTTGGTAGTTTGCTTTCCTGAACTAATTTTGGAAACACAGAAATGGAGGCTTGCATTCTCTTAAATATAGTGAACATATGTTTACTATGGAAAGTTTGGGGAATTATGGCTTTCACTCTTTTTATGGCTCGCTGCTATCGCCGCGAGAGTTGGTGGAATTGGCTTATCGCTTGGGGTATCGCACCGTGGGTATTGCGGATGTTGGAGGGTTTTGGGGAGTGGTAGAGTTTTCCCAGGCCTGTCTGCGTATGGAGATGCAGCCGGTGTTTGGATGCCGTCTACAAGTTGCGGAGTTGGGAGAGATTCAGCTGACCGTTAAAACTGTCGATGGCTACCAGGTACTTTCGCGCTACTTGTCACTCTGGCAAATGCAGGGAAACAGAATTCCTCTGCCGGCATTTCAGTTCTTCTGGCGAGAGTTTGGCGGGCACTTTCATCTATCGGTTCGCCCGGTTCCTCCGCGCAATGCCTTGCCGCAAGTGAGCGATTGGGTCGTTTGGAGGCGTACGTGGGATCTATGTGTGGAGCACCTCGGTCCTGAGTTGTGGATCGAACTTCAATGGGACACTCCGAGAGAGCAGGAGCTTCAGCGAAGGGTATACCGGGAACTCTCACCTTTGACCGACCGTTGGGTAGCTATGAGCGGAGCTCGGTGTGTGACTCGCGATCAGTGGAAGGTCCTACGCGTCTTGCAAGCCATCGGTACACTGACCTGCATAAACCAGGCTCATCCGGATAAACTGATTCCCGGTGACTATGCTTTTGTCGCGGCCGAGGCCATGCGACACCGATTTGGCAAAGTCCCACGAGTGCTGACTCAAACCCGGAAATTCGCAGAAAGCTGTGAGTTCGATTTTGTCTTCGATCAACTCTGGTTACCACATGTACAGACAGGGTTCGATCGCCAGGCGATCCATCCCTATTCCGGCGGTCTCGGCGAGGCCGCCCTGCCTCCTAACAAACGTGAAGAGTTGCTAGTCGCAGCGGAGGAGGCTGGTGTATATGGAAGTACGTTGGGGGAATCGGACGACGGACGAAACGAGCAGGACTTCAAACAGCTGAGGTATTTGTGTCTGCGGGGTATCATCCTGCGTTACGTAAAAGAGCACCACCCGTGGAAAAATAAACCCACACGAAAGGAGCTGCTTGAGCGCATTCAGCGCGAGCTGTCGATCATCCGGGAGACGGGTTATGCAGGCTATTTCCTAATTTTCTACGACATCGTATTGGCCTGCCGGGCACGCACTATTCCCTTGCTCGCACGGGGTAGCGCCGCGGGTAGTCTGGTTTGTTACAGTCTCGGTGTGAGTAATGTGTGCCCCTTTCGTTTCGGGCTGAACTTCGAGCGGTTTCTAAATCGGGAACGGCTCAAGCATTCAAAGCTTCCGGACATCGATCTGGATCTTCCCTGGGATAGACGGGACGAGGTTATTCAGTATGTGTACGAAAAATACGGTGCAGATCATGTAGCGATGATCGGCGGTTTCAGTACCTTTAAAAGTCGAGCGGCCATCGCAGATGTGGCCAAGACCATGGGCGTCTCAGAGAACGAGGCACGTTACATGACGCGCTACATGCCCTATAATGGCATGGCTGATATGATGTATAAGCGCAAAGATCATCAGGAGAACAAACACCTGGAGAATGAAGAGCGTTTCGAAGAGATACTTAAGGTAGCGCTCTGTCTCGATGGCCTGCCACGGCATCCAATGATGCACCCCTGTGGTATCGTTATTGCAGACCGACCGCTGGCCGACTTCACGCCGCTGCTATCGTCGAATAAAGGTTATATGATGACGCAAATGTCGATGCAGCCAGTGGAGGATCTCGGTCTGCTAAAACTCGATTTACTTGGGCAAGCCGGGTTGAGCGTTATCCGTGATACCTGCGAAAATATTCGTGAGGAGTTAGGGGTATTTGCACCGCTTGATCGTATTGATTACTACAATCCGGAGATCTACACTATGATGGCCAGCGGCGAGGCTAGGGGAGTCTTCCATATCGAGTCGCCGGCGATGACAAGTCTACTCAAGATGTGTCAGTGCGCTGATATCGATTGCCTGGTTGGGGTTGTGTCCGTTATTCGCCCGGGAGCGGCCAACGAGGATAAGAAGACCTTATTCTCCCGACGTTATCTGGGTCAGGAAGAGCCGACTTATGTGCATCCGGACCTTGAGCCCCTTCTGGGCGACTGTTTTGGATTGATGGTCTATGAGGAGCACATCCTATTGGTGGCGCACCACTGGGCAGGTATGGATCTGGGGCGGGCTGATTTGTTGCGTCGCATACTGATAAAGAAGCTGAAAGGCCGCGACATGCAGGAGTTGGAGGATGAGTTTTACGCCTGTGCCCGTGATAAGGATAGGGACGAGGATGCGATCGATACCGTCTGGAAATTATTGGTAGGGTTCTCTGGCTACATGTTTAACAAAGCGCATGGTGCGGCTTATGCGGTGGAAGCATTCCAGGGAGCGTTCCTAAAGAAACACTACTTAGGCTATTTCATGACGGCAGTGCTACAAAGCGGTCGTGGATTTTATAGCGCGCTGGTATACATGCTGGAACTGTTGCGTCACGGTTACCGTTTCGAGCTGCCCGATGTGACGCGCCCGGTCTTCGGATTTTGGTTTCGCAACGATACAGTGCTCTATCCATTGTCCCGCATTAAAGGGTTGGGTAGCAAATTCTTGAATACGTGGAGGGTGGAGGTGGAGAAACGTGTGTTTGAAGACTGGGATGATTTTCTAGTGCGGGTGCTTCCCGATCGGGCTGATTTGCTACTTTTGGCCAAGTCGGGAGCCCTGCACTTTTTTTTCGAAAATCGTTATGAGGCAGTTTGGTGGGCGGAGCACTATCGCCGCCAGGATTACGTGGAGCGAAGCGAACGCTTACTTCAACCGGAACCGACTAAGGAGCCGTTCCCTTTTCAGTCCGAGGAGCCCGGAGTGTTTGCTCACTGGGAAACGGATTTGCTTGGTTACCCGATTACGATGTCGCCCTTTGAACTGTGGTTGGAGGGGATAAACCGGATCAGCGCGGTATCTATTGATCAATTGGTGGAGTATGTCGGCCGCGAGGTGGAAATCGTGGGAATCATTGTGGCGGTGCGAAACTTTATCGCAGTGAACGGGAAGCCGATGAAGTTTGTCTCGCTTGTGGATGAAACCGGAGTGGCAGAAGTTACGCTGTTTCCGCAGGCTTATCAACGGATGGCTTATGTAGTCTCACGTTCCAAAGCTATTCGCGTACGTGTGTTGATAGAGTGGGATAAAACCGAAAGCGCGATTACCGTGCAGGGCGTCAGCCTGGTAGAGGCAAGAACCGGATTGCGAGATGTAGACAAGGCTCTCGCTCGAGCCGTTTAGCTGAAAGCCCGCCAAGAGAGGCCTTTGTTATTATCTAAGGAGAATGAAGGTCAGGCAATTTCAGGAAGAAGATCGAGACCAAATAGTGCTTTGCCCAGTGCAGGAAGATCGGGAAATACGGCGTCCGCGTTTGCTTCCTCCAATTCCACTTGGTTGTGCGTGCCGGTGGTTACGCAGTAGGCTGGAATACCGACTGAATGGGCCGCTTGAATATCGTAGGGACTATCGCCGATAAGGGCCGTGGTCGCCGGATCGGCATCAAGAAGCGCGAGAACGTATTCAGAAAATTCCTTTTGCGGTTTGCGGTAAGGTGTGTCGTCTGCGCCGACCACTGCATCCATATATTGTGAGATTTCCAGGTGGTCGCAAAGAGTGCGGGAATGTTCACCAACTTTGTTGGTAAATACGGCCAGCTGTTTACCCTGGGCTTTCAGTGCCTGGATTAAGGGGAGACCACCAGGAAGAATATAGGCATCTTCAGTGAGGATCTCCTTAAGTTGAATTTTCCAGCGAGCACAGGCTTCTTTGTGCAACTCCACTGGTACGAAATTGGCCATTGTCAACTCAACGGAGCCACCAACCGCACGTTTGATTTGATCCCTGGTCGGGATGGGTTGTTCAAGTTCGGTTAGCACGTGTTCGTAGCAACGTACCAAGCAGGTAAAGTGGTCCAATAGAGTACCATCCAAGTCGAATAATAGGCTTTGCATTCTAGGGAAGGAGTGTTTGCCTATTGTGAGCCTTAAATCAACTGAATAGCCTGTTGATTCATATCCTATCCTCTGCACTTTTATGTCGAAATATCCTTATGCCAGCCAGGTTGAGCTGGAGGAGACTGGTGAAACGCTTGTCATTCGTTTGATGGGTAAATGGTTTTTGGATAAAACTGCACCTTCTTTTAAGGAGTTTGTTAAAAGAGGAGATATTCGACCTGATGTGAATGGGCTTCTGTTAGAAACCAAAAATCTTGAGGATTGGGATTCATCACTCCTCGTATTTTTAAATCAGGCAAAAGAGTGGTCTGACGGTCGCAAGATGGAGTTAAACTGTGACTGTTTACCCCATGGCTTGGGCCGGTTGATGTTGCAGACGCAGAGTGCTGTGGACTCCCGTGTTGATGGAATGGAGCCTAAAGGAGCTCCTAATTTTGCCGAAGAAGTGGGAAACTATACGATCAGTTTCTGGCGCGATTTACGCGTATTTTCCGATTTTTTGGGTGAGATCATTGTTTCCTTCTTTCGGTTGTTCACTGGAGGCTCTCGAATGCGATGGGTAGATTGTTTTCGTTCCATGCAGGACACTGGCCCTATGGCGTTACCAATCGTAGGGCTTATCAGTTTTCTTATCGGCGTCACTTTGGCGTTTCAGGCAGCTGATCTGTTGAAGGATTATGGCTCAGAATATTTTACTCCAGCATTTGTCGGCTTGGCTATGGTTCGTGAGATGGGGCCGATCATGACGGGCATTGTATTGGCTGGCCGAACGGGAGCCGCTTTTGCCTCAACCATTGGCTCAATGAAAGTGGCAGAAGAGATCGATGCACTTCGCACTTTGGCGGTATCTCCGGTTGACTACCTGGTTCTACCGAGAGTCATTGGGCTTTCGATTATGACACCTTTGATGGTCGTTTATGCGAACTCTCTTGGAGTGATCGGGGGTATGCTGGTGGCCAAGATTACGTTAAACATGCCGGTGGAAACCTATATTCAGGAAACCTTTCTTAATATCAGTTTGATGGACATCTGCTCCGGTCTGATTAAATCCAGCGTTTTTGGAATTATCATCGCTTATTCCGGTTGCTTACGCGGGATGAATTGCGAAAGCAGTTCGACAGGTGTTGGACGAGCTACAACATCGGCCGTGGTAACTTCCTTGTTGTTGATCATAATATCCAATTCCATTTTCGCAGTTCTTTACAGTATTTACGAAATTTAATAAACGTGTCTGAAATTCCACACATTGAGGTAAAAGATTTGATATGCGCTTACGGCGATTACCAAGTCCTGCATGATATTTCTTTTGAAGTAAAACGGGCAGAGATATTAGTGATCATGGGTCGGTCGGGATGTGGGAAAAGTACTCTGCTAAAAAACATGGTTGGGCTTATTGAACCCTCAGGAGGACAGGTGTTATACGAAGGCCAGGATTTTGCAACTAGCTCTGAGCGAGAACGAGAATCGTTGTTACGAAAATTTGGAGTCCTTTATCAGGGAGGTGCCTTGTGGAGTTCGATGACCTTGGAGGAGAATGTTGCATTTCCGTTGGAGGAATACACCAACTTAAAGCGAGGTCAGATTCAGGAGATCGTTGACATGAAGCTTAGCCAGATGGGCCTGAAAGGGTTTCAAAAATTTTACCCGAATGAATTGAGTGGTGGTATGCGCAAACGCGCCGGACTCGCTCGGGCTATGGCGTTGGATCCCGAGATCTTATTTTTCGATGAACCTTCCTCGGGGCTGGATCCGGTTAGTTCAAAACGTCTTGATGACCTGATCTTAAGCTTAAGGGACTTGTTCAACACTACCGTTGTCGTTGTGACACACGAGCTTGATAGCATATTTGCCATAGCCGACCAGGCCTTGATGTTGAATCCCCAGACCAAGTCGATGATAGCCAAAGGTAATCCGCATGATCTTATTAACAATTCTAGAGATGAAAGGGTGACCGAATTCCTAAGCCGAAGAGGAGGCCGTTATTCTCAGCAACCATGATGTTTACTAAATTTGATTTTTCAGAACCAGGGTTGCACTTTTTGTTAGTGTTCTATAACTCCCTCCTCCAATATTTATGAGTACGAAACCAAATGCCACCGTTGTTGGGATTTTTGTCCTCGGTGCCCTCGCCTTTGCTGTGGTTGCGTTAATTTTTCTTGGGAGATCTGCGTTCTCGAGAGCAAGTTATAGATTCGTTACTTATTTTGATGAAACAGTGAGTGGTCTCGAGGTGGGGGCTGCTGTGAAATTTCGGGGCGTAAAGATCGGGCAAGTTACCGAGCTTAAGATTTTTCTGGGAGAGACAGAAGGAGAGGGCGTTTCTAGTCGCATACCAGTGATTTATGAAGTTGATAAAAGGAATTTTGATGAATCAATGGGGTCATTGATTGACATATCCAAACCCGACGAACTTCGAAACTATATTGATGATGGGCTTCGGGCTCGATTGGCGACTTTGAGCTTTATAACAGGTCTTATGTACGTCGAGTTAGACATTGTAAATCCCGATGAGTATCCGGCTGAGTACTACAGCCAGTTTTCTGAATTTTTTGAAATTCCTACCTTCAAAGGGACTTTGGCCGAGCTCTCTGATAACGTAACAGACTTTATCAAACGCTTTAATTCGGTAGATTTCGAAGGCATTTCATTGAAATTGATCGACCTGCTTGAGAACTTAAATACGGAAATTCTGAATGCCGATCTTGAGGGGCTTTCTCAAAGCCTACAAGGTACGGCTAATTCATTTACCGCATTAGCTGAGTCGCCAGAGTTTCCAAAGCTATTCGAAAAGATGGAACTGACCCTCACCGAATATCAAAGCTTGGCATCGGAAATTAGATCCGCGGTCGATCCCACGGCAGAGGATTTGCAAAACGCGTTACAACAGTTGACCAAAACACTGGAGAGTTTGGAAGTAACTACATCCTCTTTGCATGTAATGGTGCGTCCTCAATCAAGTGTTCGAACAAATTTGGATCACGCATTGGGCAGCTTAACCGAAGCAGCTGAATCATTGCGAAGTTTGACTGATTATCTCGAACGCAATCCGAGCTCCCTGATCAGCGGCCGACCTTCATCACCTGATTAACATCCAAATGCAACCATGAGAATCTCCTTCATTCTATTAACTTTATCTATGCTTGTGTTCAGTGTTGGTTGCATTGGAATTGGTGGTGAAGGTGATTTGCAACCTACCCACTATTATACCTTAACGGCAATCGATCCTATTGAAGCCGGTGACAACTCGGCAGAAACAGTTATTGAGGTTGGATTCGATCAGGTTGAAGTTCCTGATTATTTGGATCGGAAAGAAATTGCAGTAAGGACTGGCGAAAATGAACTGCGGTACACAGAAAGAAATTTGTGGGCTGAAAGGCCGTCTGTAAGTTTGCAACGCATTCTAACTCAAAATATTGAGAGGCAATCCTCGAAGGTGCTAAGCTTACACGCTCTTCCATGGCCTGATCATTCCGATCCTGATATTATCGTTCACTTGAAATTTCAGTCATTTGAAGCTCAGGAATCTCCGGAAGCTCGACTTCTTTTAAAAGTTTCCTGGACGGTTCAATCGACTCGCGATGGAACGATTTACAAGCAAGGCTACTTTGGCGGAGAAAATCTAAAATGGGACAAAGGAAACTATTCGAATCTGGCTCGAGGACTCTCAAATGGGTTGTCTATGGTAAGTCAGTTAATCGCTGAGGATCTCGATGATGTCGTTGATGAATTGTGGAAGTAAGCAAAGGATTAAGTGATTATCTCAGTGAGATTATTGGTGCAATTTAAGACGGATTGATTTTGATTTAAGCAACACTTTCGATGGAAACATTTTCTTCACTTTCTGAGTATGATGCCATTAAAGGTCGGATTCGGCTTGCAGAGAAATCACTTGGGTTCATTTCAACAGGTGGAGCACTGAATGAAGGACATAAGTGCCTAATTCAGTTGGCGCGCGTCGAAGTTGACGTTTTGATACTGAGTATCTTCGTCAATCCCAAGGAGTTTAGCCTTCATGAAAAATACGAGCGTTACCCGCGACGAAAACAGCAGGACCTTGAGATATGCAAAGAATTGGGTGTCGACTGGGTATTCTTTCCAGATCCCCAAGAGCTTTTTCCAGATGACTATTCCACCTTCGTAAACGAGAAGCAAATCACTGAAGTGTTATGCGGTCAATCGAGGCCGCATTATTTCTCGGGTGCTCTTACTTTAATTGCCAAGTATTTGAACCTATTTCATCCCGACATACTGTTTTTTGGCCAGAAAGATGCGCAAAAGATCGCAGCTGTGCGTCGGATGATTCGAGATCTACATTTTAATGCCCGCATAGAAGTTTACCCAACTGTTCGTGAGGAATCAGGATTGGCTATTGATTCCAGGAATGAGTGGTTTTCTCCTCAGCAAGCACTTGAAGCAGCCGGAGTCTATCAGGCTTTAAAAGCTGGAAAGGACATGGTGAACAACGGAATTCGAAATCCTGACCGCATCACTGCTGAGGTCATTCACATTCTCAGTAGGCGTCGCCGGATTCGCATCATTTATGTGGCAATAGTTGATATTGATTCCATGACTCCTGTGCGCGAAGTCGTTTCTGGTAAAACCCTCATTTTGACCGCTGTTTGGTTGGATGAGGTACGAATGCTCGACAACATCCTTCTTTGATCGAGGGATTCAAATACTCTTTACTTTAATGCCGTTACCTTTTCCGTTCCATGGCTGAAAGATTTGAAATTCTAGTAATTGGTAGCGGCATCGCCGGCTTGAGCTTCGCCTACAAGTCTGCCGAGCTTGGCCATAGAGTGGCCATTATTACGAAAAAACAACGTGCGGAGTCGAACACTAATTATGCGCAGGGTGGTATCGCGGTTGTTACTTCGGCTACCGATGACGTAGACCTTCATGTTCAAGATACTTTGATTGCCGGCGACGGATTGTGTGATGAAAAAGTAGTTCGTCAGATTATTAAAGAAGGCCCTCAATGCGTTCAGGAGCTTATCAATCTTGGACTCGAGTTTTCAAGACACGAGGAAGGTTCTTTTTCGCTTGGTAAAGAAGGTGGGCATTCGGAAAGGCGGATTCTTCACGTTGCTGATATGACTGGAAAGGCGATTGAAACGGCCTTACTTTCTGCTGTCGAGAATCACCCTCTAATCAGCACTTTTGAACATGCTTTCGCTATCGATTTTATAACCCAAAAAAAAATGCAGCAGCTTTCCGCTGGAAATGAGTCGTCCGAAGATAGAGTGGTAGGCGTTTATGTATTAGATGTGTTAACTGGAGATGTTCGAACCATTGCAGCACAGGCTGTGTTGCTGGCTTCTGGTGGGGCCGGCCATGTATACCCTTTCACAAGCAATCCATCAATTGCCACTGGAGATGGTATTGCGATGGCTTACCGCGCAGGTGTTCCCGTTGCGAACATGGAGTTCATTCAGTTTCATCCAACTACACTCTACTCCGATTCACCTAAGCGTTTTCTTATAAGCGAAGCAGTTCGAGGAGAAGGCGCCTTATTGCGTAATTTATCAGGAGATCGATTTATGGATGACTACGATGAGCGAGCTGAACTTGCTCCTCGTGATATTGTAGCACGAGCGATCGATGCTGAGATGAAGAAAAGTGGCTCAGCTCACCTCTGGCTCGATATAACCCACCAGGGTGAGCATTACCTCCAGGAAAGGTTTCCATCGATTTATGCGGCTTGCCTGGAGCAGGGGATCAACATCTCCAAAAATTGGATACCTATAGTTCCTGCTGCTCATTATCTTTGTGGGGGCGTGGTTACCAATCTCGATGCAGAAACCGATTTACCCGGATTATACGCTTGTGGAGAAGTTGCTTGTACCGGATTGCATGGCGCCAATCGACTTGCCAGCAACTCTTTATTGGAAGCTTTGGTAATGGCAAATAACGGGGCTTTTGCTGTAGACAAATATCTTAAAGAATCTTCCGTGGGGTTTCTAGAGTTGCCTGATTGGGTGGATGGTGAAGTGAGCGATCCTGATGAACGTGTTGTCATTACCCATAATTGGGAAGAACTGCGCAAGGCCATGTGGGATTATGTAGGTATAGTCCGATCAACTAAACGATTGAAACGCGCTCAAAAACGAATCGAGCTCTTATCAGCCGAAATCAACGAATATTATTGGAATTTTACGGTGGAACCTCGCTTACTTGAATTAAGAAACCTCATTCAAGTAAGCGAGTTGATTGTGAAATGTGCCTTACAAAGACAGGAGAGTCGAGGGCTCCATTTTACGCTGGATTTTCCCGATAAGAATGACGAAGTAAGCAATACCGTGATTCATCCAAATTGATGATGAGTCATCTCAACCGCAGATTTACGAGATCGATTTCATCACAGTCCTTTGGCCTAAAAATAGTTGAATAATTCAATGACTGAATTCGAAAAAGAGCGGATCCGAGAACTGCTTTGTGAACTAGGTACAGCTGTCAGGGACCATGTTATTTCCCTACGATCGACAGTTGAACCTGAACAGCTAGCTTCAGTGAGTGGTGTTTCTGAGTCAGATACCATTTATTTGATCGATAAGTTCAGCGAGGAATCTCTTCTGGAGTGGTTCTCAAATAATTGGCCGGACGACTTGCCGATCGAGCTGATAGTCGAAGGTCTTGAGGATCAAGCGCCAGTATTGTTTCCCTCAGGTTATGGTTTGGAAGATACTTTGTTTAAAGTCGTAATTGATCCGATTGATGGTACTCGCGAACTCATGTATGACAAACGGTCAGCCTGGGTAATTGCTGGAGTTGCTCCGCAGAAGTTTGGAAGCAATCGTGTTGGTGATATTGAGGTAGCCATGATCACGGAGCTCCCCACGTCTAAACAGCGAATCTCGGATCAGATTAGTGGTTGTAAAGGCTGTGGTAGAAGTGGGTTGGTTTCCTTACGGCTAAACCTGGACAGCGGGGAACAATCTACTTTTTCATTAAACCCATCTTCTGCAAAAACCTTAGAGCACGGTGTGGCCGGGTTCGTGAAGTTTTTTCCTGAGGCAAAAGAATTGATAGCTCGCTTCGAAACGGACCTGTGGAAAGGTCTTGGCTATTATGGGAATTCAAAGTCACCCGTTATTTTTGACGATCAATACATTAGTACTGCTGGGCAAATGTACGAGTTGATAGTCGGACATTATCGTTTTTTTGGGGATATCAGGCCGGAAGCGTTAAGTTCAATTGGCGTTCCTGGATCGCTAACTTGCCACCCTTACGATGTCGGGGCCGGGCTTCTGTTAACTGAGGCGGGTTGCATTTTAGAGTCTCCCTGGGGCGGGGAAGTGGACGCGCCGATCGATACTGTTGCCCCGGTTTCATGGGTTGGATACGCCAATGAAGAATTGGCCAGAATTATCAAACCGGTTCTCAGGCCATTGCTGGAAGAGTATTTTCCTTTATCCAACAAAAAAGGCCTCTGAAAATCAGAAGCCTTTTTTATAAAAGTATAGGAATTGGTTAACGAAATTCTTGATTTGTGATAGCGTTAATCAGTCTGAAGTTTTCCATATGGTACGATACATCTGCGCGGAAAGACAGCTTCACGTCGTAAAGACGTTCGATATCTACCAACAAGGATTCATCTTCGCTACGGAGTCGTTCAAGCACAGTTGGATTGAGCATCACACGAATTGTGAGCCCTGTATCTTCTTGGCCGTTTTCGGAAGTTTTTGGCTTGAAACGCCGTAAGACTGAAGTGATTTGTCGTTGGATTTCCACACTGATGCTTCGAGGTGATTTTACGATTCCTCGTCCGTTGCAGTAAGGACAACCTGTATAGAGCCCAGTACCAATGCTCACCTCCTGCCTCTGGCGTGTCATTTGCATGATGCCGAGTTGAGAAATGGGGAGAATATGGTTTTTGGCCTTATCGTCCTCCATTGCCTTGCGCATCCGGTTGTAGACTGCCTGACGATCCCGTCGGCTTTTCATATCAATAAAGTCGATGATAATAAGACCCCCAATATTTCGGAGTCTAATCTGGCGGGCTACCTCAGATGCGGATTCCAAATTGACCTGAACGATGTAATTCTTGTCCTTACCATCTTTATTGCGATGAGAGCCTGTGTTTACGTCAACTGCGACAAGTGCTTCAGTCTCCTCGATTACAATTTCTCCTCCCGATGGAAGGGGGACGCGGCGCTGAAAAGTCTGCTCTATCTGGCGTTCAATATTAAAGCGTTCGAAGATCGGAATCGAATCTTTAAACAAATGGATTTTGTTCATGGATCGCTTGGAGATCTCCGAAATGGTGTTACGCATTTGCTCCCAATCCTTCTCGTTGTCTATCAACACACGATCAACTTCTTCAGTTAGAAAATCGCGGACAGTTCGTCCGATGATGTCCGGTTCACGGTAAAGGCAGGCAGATCCTTTCTCAGTATCGATCTGATTTTCCATGGTATTCCATGTCTTCAAAAGAATGTGGAGATCCCGAATGAAATAACGTAGTTTTTTCCCCTCGCCTGCAGTTCGTATGATGATGCCCATTCCATCCGGAATGGTCAGGTCTTTGATCACTTTCCTCAGACGAGCCCGCTCCTTATTGTCCTCTATCTTGCGGGAAATACCACATTGATCGTTGAATGGCATGAGCACCAGGTACCGCCCTGGTAAGGCGATATTGGTAGTGGTTCTTGGCCCTTTGGTTCCGATCTGGCCTTTAGTTATTTGGACAACGATGTCGGTACCGATTGGGTAAAGACTTGGAATGTCTCGAAGGTCGATTTTCTTATTTTTCTTATTAGGGTCTTTCGTATTTCGCCGAACAACTTCGATTGTCGAATCGTTGGCAGCTGGAATAATATCCCAGTAATGCAGAAACGCATTTTTGGATTGGCCAATGTCCACGAACGCCGCCTTCAGCCCGGGCTCGAGATTCTGAATTTTCCCTTTGAAAACACTGCCAACCAAACGGTCTTCACCTACGCGTTCGACTTCGAATCGTTCTATTACGCCATCTTCAAGAACAGCCACCCGTGTCTCCAGGGGTTCGGAATTAATGATGACTTCACGGAAGGTTGGATTTTCTTTCTTAATCGCGTTCATGACGCGTTTAAGGAGAGGTCGGGATTTTTTCGCCCGCTTACTTGCCTCCTGCTTTATCTGTTGAGAAGGGAGGGGTTCCGTTTCCGGTTCAACCGGGGGTTCCCTGAGTTTGTCTTCTAATTCGGATTCCGAAATGTTTTGATGATCTTTCGATGTATTTTCGCTCATGATATTTATGGTGCTTGTCGAATGAGGCTGTATTCATTCCTGGCTGTGCTGAGCAAAATATCATATTGTCACTTAATGTATAAATTTTCATAGGGCTAGAAAGCTTTTCTGTGACGGTATACAGATTGAACAATGCCTTGCAGTATGCAGCAGCTCAGGAGGAAAGAGCCTCCATAACTTAAGAAGGGCAGGGGTAATCCTGTAATCGGCATCAGTCCTATGGTCATTCCAATATTTATAAAGATATGAATGGTAAAAATTATTGTCACACCAACGGCGAGAAGCATACCAAAACGGTCTCTCGCTTTACTGGCGATTCTAACACCATTCAATAATAGGATACCTGAGAGGCTGAGAACAGTAATACTGCCTAAAAACCCTTTCTCCTCCGCGAGGACGGAGAAGATAAAATCGTTGTGCGCTACGGAGCGCGGTAAATAACCCAATTTCGCCTGTGTGCCTTCTGTCCATCCTTTGCCTGTTAGGCCACCTGAACCAACTGATATAAGCGATTGGTTCAGGTTCCATCCACTGCCTCTTGGGTCCACCTTGTCCGGCATCAAAAAAGTCAGGATGCGGTTACGTTGGTAGTCCTTCAAGTAGGGAAGGTAAGATTCTTCTTCGTAGGCACCCAGATTGCTAGTCGGGGTGTAATCATTGGATTCTAAAAAACTATAGTAGCGGTAAACATCCCACATGACGATTCCGACTATCATTACACATGCCAATGACACAGTTATGAAAAACTGCATTGATAAATTGGAAATATATAACAGACCGAGTACCATGGGGATAAGAACCAAAGAAGTACCCAAATCGGGTTGTGCCAGAACCAGTGCCATTGGGATTAGCACAACCAAGGCAACTTTTTCCAGAGCGGTCAAGGATTCCTTTATCTTGCCGATTTCCGATCTCGCAAGAATGCTCGAAACACTAACCATGACCGAGATTTTTGCCACTTCTGAGGGCTGGAAATTGAAGAATCCAAGGTCTATCCACCGAGTGGCTCCGTCCCGCTCAAGTCCGAAAAAATAGACAAATGCCAGGAGGCCGAGGGTTAATAGGTACAACCAGTGGCTGTACTTCATGAAGATGTCGTAATCGATGAAAGAAACGATTATATACACAAAGGTTCCAAGGAAGATCCACACAACCTGCATTTTCCACTGTGAGAGTGGGGGGGAGGAATTCAATTGTGCACTATAGATAAAAAACACGCCACCGATCGCCAACAGGAAAATACAGACTGGGCTTATCCAATCCCAGCGCGGGTGATCCTCTCGGTTCAGACCTGTGTTGGATCCTGACCTTGATCGGGTACTGGGATTAAAAATGGACTGGATTATTTCGGATATCAAAAGGATAGGCAGTGGACCCGGTCAGCGATTGATACAGAATGAGTATCACAACCGACGGGCGATTTTATGTAATCTTTGTGTGAAACTCAGATTATTAAGTGTTTTTACCAGTATTACTTAGGGTTTTGGAACCCTAAAATCTACGTTTTAAATTGACCTAAATCGTTGATGGCACAGGTAGTATATTCTTTTTGGACTTGAATTTGAAAATGAATTATGGACCCGAACACGCTATTCTTAGGTGTAATTGGAGTCGCGATAGGAATTTTGGCTGGGTGGATACTAACCGTTCGATATCGATCGAATGCGCGGGTAGAAGCAGCCAACATTGTTGAACTCGCGCGCAAAGAAGCTTCTGTTGATTGCAAACAGCTAATCGCTGAGGCTTCCCTGCAAATCAAGCAAGAACGTCAGGATCTGACGCAGGACATTCAACGCCTTCAGGCCGAGTTGTCTGAGCGAGAACGAATTCTGGCTGCTAAGGAAGCAAATGCGAATGACATAGCTCTCGATCTCGAAAGTCGCTTGGAGGAGTTTTCAGTGCGGGATGCTGATCTCAATAACCGAGGGAAAACTATCCTGGAGACGTCTGCGGCGTATCGAACGAAACTCGAGGAAGTTGCTCAGCTTAATCCTGAAGATATTCGGCGGCGGCTGGAAGATGAGGTTCGCAAAGAGTGCGAGGACGAACTTCGGGATATGCGTCAGCGTTTATTAGCCAAGTCTGATCTGGAAGTTCAGCGTGAGGCACAACGCATCATTCTTACAACGATGCAACGAATCGCCAGCACACCAGATTCCAGCAATGCAGCCTCGACTGTAGTTCTTCCGAACGATGAGATGAAAGGTCGAATTATTGGAAAAGAAGGCAGGAATATAAAAGCATTCGAAGCACTTACAGGTGTTACTCTAATGATCGACGAAGTTCCCGGCAGTGTTCTTATTTCATGTTTCGATCCTGTCAGGCGTGAAGCGGCCCGTGTCGCTCTTGAGCTATTGGTTAAAGATGGTCGGATTCATCCGGCGAGCATAGAAGAGTCTATCCAAAAGGGACAAGATGAGATTGATAACTTGGTTTTCCAATACGGGGAACAGGCCGTACAGAAATTAAACCTTACCGGAATCCCCAATGAAGTACTGAGCCTGCTTGGGAAACTTAAGTACCGTTATTCATTTAATCAAAACACTTTGGACCACTCGATCGAATGCGCATACATTTGTTCCATGTTGGCTTCCGAGTTGGGCTTAGATCCTAACCTCGCAAAAAGAGCCGGGCTATTGCACGATATTGGAAAAGCTGTGGAACACGAATATGAAGGTAGCCACGCCATGATGGCTGCCAAAATATTGCGTAACTATGGCGAAAACGAATCGGTCGCTAATGCTGTTGCAGCCCATCACAAAGAAGTGGAGCCAACTAGTCTGTATGCTCCGCTTCTCATGATCGCTGACTCAGTATCTGCCACCCGTCCTGGCGCGCGCGTTGAATCACTGGATGCTTATGCAAAACGTCTGGTTCGCTTGGAGGCGATAGCGAAAGATATAGAAGGTGTTTCCGAAGTATTTGCCATTCAAGCCGGACGCGAGATTCGCGTTATGGTCGCGCCCGAAAAAGTCCAGGAAAAAGATGCCCGAATGATCGCTCTGAAGATTCGAAACCGCATTGAAGAGGAACTTCAATATCCCAGCACCATCAAGGTGACAGTTATTCGAGAACAACGATTTACAGAGACAGCCACTTAGGCATTGGTGATATCAAAATCCTTACTGGCTTAATGGTTGAACAGAAAATTAAACTCTGCCTTGCTGATTCGCTTTTACTGCTATGAGTGATTCAGATCGAAAAACGGTTTTAACCGCTGCCCAGCCGACAGGTATTCTTACCATAGGAAATTATCTGGGAGCTATCAAACAATGGGGTTCTCTTTTGGATGATCACGACTGCCTGTTTCCTTTGGTGGATATGCACGCGATTACTGTTCCGTATGTTCCCTCTGAATTGAGACTGCGGACACGGTCATTGGTCGCTCAATACATTGCCTGTGGATTGGATCCTGAAAGGTGTACCCTATTTATTCAGTCACATGTTGTGGGCCACGCTGACCTTGCCTGGGTGCTCGGTTGTTTGACTCCTCTCGGCGAGCTCCAGCGAATGACCCAATTTAAAGAAAAAACGGCCAAAGGAGCGCCCGTTAATTCCGGTCTATTGTTTTACCCGGTATTAATGGCAGCAGATATTCTTTTATACAATGCGGACCTTGTGCCAGTGGGCGAAGATCAGAAGCAGCATCTGGAGTTGGCTCGGAATGTTGCCGAGCGTTTCAACCATACCTATTCTGAGACATTTAAAATTCCGGAACCTCAAATAGCCACTACCGGTGCCCGGGTGTTGTCTTTGCAAGATCCAACGCGAAAGATGTCCAAGTCCGACGACAATCAAGGTGCCTACATATTACTTACCGACGATCCTGATCAGATCCGTAAAAAAATTGCGCGCTCCGTCACCGACTCAGGTTCGGAAGTTAAATCGGACCCAGATAAAGGCGGGATCACTAATCTACTTTCAATCATGGCTGGTTTCTCAGGAAAATCTGTCGAAGAACATGAAATGGAGTTTGTCGGAAAAGGCTATGGAGATTTTAAGAAAGCGGTTGGGGAGGTAGTTGTCGAAGGATTGAGACCGATTCGTGAACGTTTCATAGAGGTGGTTGAAGATAAAACCTATCTGGATAGTGTGCTTAAGGCTGGGGCCGAAGTCGCTCAAAAGAAAGCCTACAAAATTTTGTCAAAGGTACAGCGCAAAGTGGGATTCGTTGAACGGTTTCGTTGAGTCAACTTGACCAAAGCAATCAATAATCCAATCACCCCTTCCTGGTATGTCAAAAATCCTGGTCATTGAAGATGAAGCATCTGTCCGGATTCCTTTGGTAGACCTATTAAGGATTGAGGGTTTTGAGGTGATTGAAGCCGCCGACGGTGAAGCGGGTGTAACAATTGCGGAAGAGGAAAAGCCCGATTTGATATTGTGCGATATTGTGCTGCCTGTTAAGGATGGATTCGAGGTGTTGGAAATACTTCGAAACAATGACCGATTGATACTTACACCTTTTATTTTTCTAACCGGTCGAAACGAAAGCGGTGATAGGGAGAGAGGTTTTAGTCTTGGGGCTGACGATTTCGTCGCAACACCTTTTGACGCGGCTGTACTGGTAAAGCGTATTCGTTCACTTCTGGAACGATTCAGAATAATCTCGGAATCCCTCGATCAGGTTCGGATGAACCTTGTAGGCAAAGTGCCGCATGAATTTAAGACTCCCCTGAATGGAATTCTTGGATTTGCAGCGATGATGAAAGAGAATGCTTTGATATTGAATCCTTCGGAGGTTCGGGATTTCAGCGCACTCATTCTACAATCTGGCGAACGGATGCTACAAACGGTGATTAATTATGTGCGCTATCTCGAACTTCAGATCGATTTTAACCGGGAGCAATTATCTGATAAGCAAGCTAGCGCCCGATATAAAATTGAGCCAAAATCATTAAGGCCACTCCTTGAAAAACTATACAGCCGTTATTCCCGAAGGAAGGGAGACATAACTTTGTTTTTGTTACCTGCGACCTTGGCAGTTTCAGATGAAGATTTCTCTTTTATGTTATACCAATTGCTGGATAACGCTTTAAAATTTTCCAGGAGTAATACCCGGATAAATCTGAACACAATTGTTGATGAACCTTTTTACGTCATTGCAATTGAGGACCGGGGTCATGGTATGCGTCGGGAGCAAATTTCTTCTTTGGGTCCTTTTATTCAACTAAACCGGGAAGAACAGGAGCAGCAAGGGCTTGGCCTGGGTCTGTCTATTGTTCAAAAACTTTGTAGTATATACGGTGGAACCCTTTCCATCAACAGTCACCCTGGGGAAGGTACGCGGGTGATTCTGAGACTGCCTATTGCAGAAGAATAGCTCATTCTTTTCAGCCGCCTTTAAATAATCCGCAGATCCGCCTGTTCACTTTTCTACGGCTAAAACGTTGCGCACCGAATGGCATCGCCTACTCTGACTTTTTTTAACCAATAAACTCTTATGAATAATAAAGGCCTATTTTCCATTATCGTTTTCGGTATAATGATAGTTGTTGTCCTTCTTTTTGGATCTCGATTTCTAAAAACGGTTCCTGCGGGGCACGTATCTGTAGCGACCTTGTTTGGCAAGGTGATGCCTAATCCTTTCGAGGAAGGATTGCACATTCCGGTTAATCCGTTGTACCAATGGTATGACTTCGATACGCGGGCGGATACCATCACTGAAACGGCCAGTGTTCCTTCCCAGGATCAACTTCAAACCCAAATGGATGTGAGCGTTAAGTTTCGTATCAATGCGTCCGAGGCACCGCAGACTTTGAAATTATATGGTGATAAGAACCGCCTTATCACTACCCAGCTGATTCCTTCACTGCGTTCAACCTTAAGGGAAGCCGGGAAAACAATTGCCCGGGCGGAGGATTTCTTTTTGGAAGAAACACAGAATCGGCTCCAAGTACAATTACTGAACGATCTTAAGAATAGCTTGGATAAAAAAGGCCTCATCATAGATGAAGTTCTTATCCGAAGTATCACACTTCCTCCTTTCATAATGAAAGCCATTGAGGGTAAAAAGGAGCGGGAGCAGGAAGTCGAGAAGCAGAAAGCCGAACTTGAAAGATACAAAACAGAGATGCAGCAGAAAGTAGAAGAGGCTATCGCCGAGCGCCAGGCTGCTGAACAAGAAGCTGAAAAGGTGAAATTACTTGCTGACGCCCGAGCCTATGAAATTGGGAAGCTGAATGATGCCATCGCAGATAATCAGGCTTATATTCAACTTCAGTCATTGGAGGCACTGAAGAAAATCGCTGAAGATCCTGCAGCCAAAATTTACTTTTTAGATGGCAGCAGTCCCAATCCTATGCCGCTGTTGCATATGGGCGAAAGACAGTAGCTCCAACCATTATTTAAGAGAAAACGGGCCCTGGAAACGGGGTCCTTTTTTTGTATCAGGCTCGAAGAAAGCGAAAATTTTTTTAAAATGCGGGGTTCTTGTAAAAACCGAGTCAAATAAAAACCAAAATTGCAGAAAATTCGGGTTTCGGAAGTGGAGCAGTTGATTCGAGTGCAGAGTTAACCGCGATATGAACACTTCCAGGATACAAGAGTCATCTACCCTTTCACGAAGGGATTTTGTTAATTTAGCAACCAAGGCGTCTGCCACGGTAGTCACCGGAACTTCCGGTAGTTCAACTGCTATAATTACGCCGATGCGAAACAGTCGGAAGTCGTATGAGGATGTAGGCACCTTAGCGGCGAAGCAGGCAGCAACTGCTTCTGGAACACCAAACATAGAAGAGTATCGCACTCACGCAACGAGCCTTCCGAAGTTGAGCATCATTGCGCTTACGCGATGTGGCTTTGGCACAACTCCTGAAGAGATCGAAGAATTCGAGAATTTGGGCGTGACGGATGAAGAGCGTCTCTCCAACTGGTTGGATAAACAACTCAATCCAGATAGTATTGCCGATGCGGATTGTGACGCGAGAATTCAAGCTGCAGGATTTACGACACCAGGGAAATCGTTGCGGCAAGCATGGACGGACCATGGACGAAGCGGAGACTCGAGTGTTCGGAGACGCCCGGTTGAGGAGCTGGAACGCTTAAATTTTTTGCGCGCTGCTCATAGTAAGAAGCAGCTTTTCGAAGTCCTGGTAGATTTCTGGCACAATCATTTCAATGTCTATGGATGGGCCACCTATATCGAAGCGGTGTTCATGAATTGGGACGAGCAGGTTATTCGCAAACATGCCTTGGGAAACTTCCGCGAATTTCTTGAAGACATGACCAAACACACGGCCATGTTGTATTACCTCGACAACTATACTAACACCTCAGCGGGTTTTAATGAAAATTTCGCCCGTGAGTTTTTCGAACTGCACTCTATGGGTGCGGAAAATTATTATGGAGTAATCCCAAGGGATGATGTTCCTACCTACACCGACGGAACTCCCAGAGGATATGTTGATGCCGATGTGTATGATGCTGCAGAATGTTTCACCGGGTGGACGGTTAATGATAGCGGTGATTTTGGAAACTACGGCGATTTCATGTATCGCAACGATCGACATAGCCAGGGTGAAAAAAGAATTTTGCAAACTGTAATTCCCGCCTTTGGTGGTGAGTCCGATGGTTACAAAGTCATGGATCTGGTTGCCAATCACCCGGGGACTGCCCGGTACATTTCCAGAAAACTTTGCCGGAGACTCATTATGGACAATCCCCCTGAAAGTTTGGTCAGCCAGATAGCGGATGTGTTCATCGCAAAGAAGGATGAACCGGATCAATTGAAACAGGTGGTTCGTGCGGTAATAATGTCTGACGAATTCCGAAACGCCTTTGGTGATAAAATCAAACGACCTTACGAAATGGCTGTTAGTGCCTTTCGTGCGACAAATGCTCAATGGCCGTTTTCAATGGAGATCAGCGATACCACCCGTATGCTCGACTACTTGCAGTCGGCTGGTCAGGGGCTGTTCAGACATCCTACACCGGATGGGTTTTCAGACAATAAGGAAAGTTGGTTGAGTACGAATCCTATCATGAGCATCTGGCGTTTTATGATCAATGCGGTTGAAGATTCGCATGAAGAGGTCAGGCACATTCGGATCGAAGAAGCAACTCCTTCCCATATTCGTACTTCAGCAGAAATTGTAGACTATTGGACTAATCGAATCCTGGCTCGGGCACTGCCGGAAGGAGAGCGAGAGGGGATCATTGATTTTATGGCCAACGGGCGAAGTCCTGCTATGGATACGCTTTGGGATTCCAATTCGGATGCAGCACGACGTCTTCGATACACAGTAGCTTTGATACTGCTGTCCCCCACAAACTTTCTTCGCTAACCTTTAACAACACACTTCCATGCACACCTCCAGACGTAGATTTATGCAAGGCTGTTGCTCTGCAATAGCTGCAATGAGTGGTTCCAAAATTTCCGGGACCATGTTCGATCAAGCTTGACCCCTTGTTAATCAAGCCGATGGCTCTTCAAGCACTGGTGAAATTCTTGTGGTCCTTTATCTTAGAGGGGGAATGGATGGACTCAATTTCATTCCTCCTGTCGATGGAGACAATCGGGGGTTTTACGAAGGGTTTCGTCCCACCTTACAAATTCCGACGACCGGTACAAATGCTGCATTGGCTTTGAATGGAGAATTTGGCATGCATCCTCGGGCAACTGCTCTTCACCAAGTTTTTCAGAATGGAAATCTTGCCATTGTGAATGCCGTAGGAAATGCAGGATCCAGAAGTCACTTTGATGCCCAGGCTTATATGGAACTTGGAACGCCGTTTGTTAAGACAACCAAATCCGGATGGTTGGCTCGTACCCTGGGTACCCAACCCGACCTTCCGCCTGATGTGCTGTTGCCAGTTCTTGCGGCGGGAGCTTCTGCTCCGACATCTTTGTTTGGTGAGCAATCCACTTTAAATATGTCCAATGGCAGTAGCATTGGTTTCTCCAATGCAGATTGGAGAGTAAGGGATGACCTTCGCAAAGCAGTTCGCGACCTTTACTCGGACGGCTTCAGCTTGGTGAAAGATGCGGGACTTCAAGCCCTCAATGCTTCGGATATTATTGAAACCTTTGGGAGTACGAGTTATACCCCTGCCAATGGAGCGGCGTATCCAAACTCAGGTTTGGGACGGGACATGCGAACAATTGCCAGCATGATCAAGCTTGATTTGGGTTTGCGCGTTGCCACGGTTGACTATGGGGGTTGGGACACGCACGATACTCAGGATTATGCGCCAAATAACGGAAATTACTCCAACAAGATTGGTGAACTGAGTGATTCTCTGGCTGCGTTCTATAAAGACCTGGATGGAAGCGAGGCCAATGCCTTGTCCAAACGTACCACTGTCCTTGTCATGAGTGAATTTGGCCGCCGTGTTCGTGAAAACGCGGATCGAGGAACTGACCATGGCACTGGTAATATATTTATGGTAATGGGTGGATCCGTTAAAGGTGGAGTACACGGAACTTTTCCAGGATTGCAGAACGATCAATTGTTTATGCAAACCGATCTAAGGCCAACTACCGACTATCGCACCATTCTCAGTGAGGTAATCATTCGTCGCATGGCCAATCCAAATATTGGAAACATTTTTCCAGGCCTTGAAGAATACGCGCCTTTGAATTTGGTGGAAGGAATCGACCTCACTCCGCAATATGGTCCCGGTCAACCAGAAGCCCCGGTGGTATCCGAAGTGCTTGCTTTTGGGAATGGCACCATGCAGGTAACCTGGAATGAAATAGATTTCGCAAAAGGTTACCGTGTCGATATGCGGACGGATCCCGAAGGTGATTGGGAAACGGTACAAATTTTTGGTGATATTTCTCAGACGACTTACATTGCAACCGATTTGATTCCTGCAGGTTTCTACGAATTTAGAGTCCATGCGTTCAATGATGCAGGTAACTCCGAATACTCTAATAATTCAGCCGCATTTAATCGAAGTGCTTTGGAAAATTGGCGTTATACTCACTATGGGCGAATCGACGATGCCGGGGATGCTGCGGATGATTTGGATATCAACGAAAATGGAGTAACTAACTTAATGGCATTTGCTCTTAACTTGGATCCGTTGGATAACAACGTTCCAAGGGCCGGTGACTCAAATCCCGGATTGCCTGTATCCAGGATCGAAGAGGGCACGGCAAAATATCGTTTTTTGAAGCCCGGTGGTCGCGAGAACATTGATTACAAAGTTGAGCTTTCAACCAATCTTATAACTTGGTTTACGGTACCTGTTTCCATGGTAGGCGAAACTGGGATCTACGAGCGGATGGAAGCCTCTGCTCCACAGGATCTGCATCCTTGCTTTTTTAGATTGGTTGTAGAGCGCAACGACGTTTAGCCGGGGTGGTTACAGATCAATTGTTAAATGCTTTTTCTTTTTTTTCGATTTGCGATGTAACGCATTTGCAACAGTTCTATGCCCAATGCAAAACCCATTGGAAGGTAGATATATCCCTTTTGTACATGCTGGTGCATGCCTTCCAGGAAAATCGTGACACCAATCGTTACGAGGAAGGCTAGTGCGAGGATTTTGAGTGCTGGGTTTCTCAATATGAAATCTCCTACCTGCTTCGCGAATATCAATATGACCGCAAAGGAAGCAACCACAGCGGTTATGATAACCCACAGTTCATTTGTTAGACCTACTGCGGTGAGAACCGAGTCGACAGAGAATACGATATCCAGAAACACTATCTGAATGATTGCTGCATTAAACTGCGATGAAACACTCTTTCCACCTATGTGATGTCCCTCCTCCTTTAATTCAACAGTTTGATGAATCTCAGAGACCGCTTTGTATAAGAGGAAGAGTCCGCCGACCAATAAAATGATGTCTCGAACGGAGAACGTGGCGATCAACGGTGTTGTCATGGATGCCAAAGTAACTATCACCCAAAGCAGAACTAAGCGCGCGACCATTGCTAGAACCAATCCAAACATCCGAGCCTTCTGCTGAACCTCCTTCGGCAGCCGACTTACCATTATGGATATGACCAGAATGTTATCAATTCCGAGTACCAGCTCAAGACCGATTAAGAGTGCAAGAGTTGCGATGGAATCTCCTGTCATAGAATTAAGATTAAAAGGATGCCCGGCTTTTTATTAACTTAAGTAGAGCTTTAACAGCGACTGCGTGCCATCGTCCTCACCACCCTGTGCGGCGAGTTTATCGTAAAGAGTTTTGGCCAGTTTTAGCCCTGGTAGTTCCAGGCCCATTTCGTCTGCGGATTCTATAGCGATTTTCATATCTTTAATGAAATGTTTAACATAAAACCCTGGAGCAAAATCACCTTTCAGTGCTCTTGGTGAAAGGTTGCTCAAAGACCAACTTCCTGCGGCTCCTGTTTCTATGCTTTTGAGTACGTTAAACGGATCCAATCCTGATTTCTTCGCGTAAGCCATCGCTTCTGTAATTCCCAGCATGCCCGCTGCGATGGCAATTTGGTTACACATTTTAGTAAGCTGGCCTGCACTTGCTTCGCCCTGGCGTTGAATGTTCTTACCGATGATTTCGAAAATAGGTAATGCACGGTTGAAATCATCCTGGGAGCCCCCGACCATAATTGAAAGTCTGGCTTCTCTCGCGCCCAAATCTCCACCCGATACCGGTGCATCCAAAGAACCGATACCTTTCCCTTCGGCCGCTGCGGCTATTTTTTTTGCCAATGACGGGCTTGAAGTGGTCATATCGATTAACAAGGAGCCAGCCCCCGCGTTAGCCAAGATTCCACCTTCAGCTAAGTAAACTTCTTCTACATCTTTTGGAAAACCTACTATGGTTATAATAATATCGGCACCTTTGGCTGCTTCTCCTGGCGTATTGCACCAAGTCGCCCCTGAGGAAACCAGATCATCCGCTTTGGATTTTGTGCGATTGTAGACTTGGATCGGATATCCAGCATTCAAAAGGTGACCGGCCATGCTTCGGCCCATTACGCCGGTTCCTATAAATGAAATGGTTTCTTTGCTCATATAAATATTATTGGAAGTTCGAGGGAGAGCGGCATTTAAGTTTCTCAACTTTTGCGATGCCAGCCTTTTATTGACTTTCCTGCATAATCCTTTGATTTAAGCGGGAACAATCCGCGACTTCGTGTCTCACAGTTTCGAACACCCTAATTATGAAACAATATTTTTTATCATTCTTGCTGCTTTCTCCCCTTTGCCTTTTTGCCCAAGAGCAGCCGATTTTAACCACGGCGCAAGCGATCGACGCGTTAAGAGCTGCTTCAGTGGATCAGGAATCCGATTTTGATTCTGCATACTCTGCAGCGCAAAAAGCCGGAGTTGAAGATGCGACTTTGCTGGAGAGTAAAGTGTTAAATTTACTTGGTGGCGGTGACCTTGAGGCTGTCCTGGAATTGATTCCATCGATGGAATCTAAAGCTGAATCGTTCTCTATAGGTTCTGGCGGATTCTTTTCAAGTCGTGCTCAGGTATACGGTTTGATTGAAAACCTTAAAGCGCTTAAAGCCCGAGACGAAGGAGATTGGAAGGCTTTTGAGAATCACGTTAAAGAAGGCTTCTGGAAAAGTCCTGAAATTAGTAACATGTTCGGTATGTCGAGACTGGTTACGGAAAGGCATGAAAGTCAGGCCCAACAGGAAGCCATGGCGGATCTCCGTCTACCATTGGATCTCGCGATCCAATCAACGGATGGATCGACTACGACTTTGGGCGAAATGGTTGCGGGCCAGAAGGCCGTGTTACTCGACTTTTGGGCTAGTTGGTGCGGCCCCTGCATCGCCTTGATGCCGGCACTTAAACACAAAGCGGAAGTGTTACCTGGCCAAGGAGTGTTTGTCGCAGGAATGAATACCGATAGATCTGATCAAGTTAGGCTGGCCAGGGAAGTCCAGGAGAAACATGGTATGGATATGCCCTGGTTGATCGAGCCTGAAGCGAGTCCGTATTCCTCAGCACTCATGATCAATTCTATTCCCCGAATGATACTGGTAGGCCCTGAAGGGAATGTCCTTTTTAATGGGCATCCTATGGATCCACAATTATCTGTTACGTTGGCTTCGCTCGGCGTAAGGCTTTAATATCAATTTCGTTAAACCAAAAAGACCGAAGAGGATAATCTCTTCGGTCTTTTCAATAAAAGATTAATGCGGTTTTAAAGCTATTTGGTTCTGTTGGCTTTTTCCTTTTTCCGGCTCTCGTCGGGCTTGCCTCACCCAGAATCTACTCCTTTGACTGTGGATTCCAGCCTCGTACTTGAACTTTATCATAGTTCAATGTCACGGTTTCGCTTTGACCATTACTACTGATCGCTGCAACGGTTGCGTTTTGTAAAACCATGGTTTCGGTTTTGCCGTTTTCAACCTGTTGAAGGGTTACATTTCCTATGGAATTTCCTGATGCCAGCGCCTTTGCCAGGATGGGAGTCGCTTTGTCGATGGGTTTGGAGATGTTGAGTGGTTTATGCTGGCGTTTGCCAGTTGCCATTCCTGAAGCGGCGTCTCTTTTTCCGGTCGCCTGACCTGAAGCAGCATCCCGCCTGCCGGTAGCCTGACCTGAAGCAGCATCACGTCTTCCGGTAGCTTGTCCTGAAGCGGCGTCTCTTCGTCCGGTAGCCAGACCTGAAGCCGCATCGCGTCTTCCCGTAGCCTGCCCTGAAGCCGCTTCTCCTTTTCCTGAATTGCTCGAGCTGAGACCTTGAGAAAAAGACTGCAAGTCTGACCATCCGTTGTGCTCGCCGCTGCCAGTTGATAGAGAGGTCAGATTTATCCAACCTTTATGATCCTTGTCTCTGGATTCTCCATCAACACCGTCAAATTTTATGTAGATCGCACCGTTTGCCAAAAGTGGAGCAATGATTAGGAGGGGTATGAGCAGGGATATTCTATTTAATTTCATGGTTGTGGTGGTTTAATTGGGATTTGGGAGAGAATTGTTGAGACACTGCAAATCAGGCGGCAGTTCCGCTTTGAAGTAATTACAGAGTCCATAACACATTAAGCTAGACCCTGTTCGAAAAGCCGCTGGTTGTCCGTAAAATGCGCATGATAAAGTTTTGGAAAACCAGT